>JADFXS010000006.1:0-22715 GCA_015233515.1 Deltaproteobacteria bacterium
TTCGCGTTTCGCCTAGGATTTACGCGCCCTATCCGCGATTTGATGGTGGATTTAGATAATCCCGAATGATCCGCAGTAGTTCCGCGGCGGGAAGATAAGTCCCGCAAATGGTTGTTATCTGGTTTGCCGGCTGGTTCCCAAGCTCCATTCAGGGAGTCTCCCACTATCGAGAACTTGGTTTCCCGGGCGGGGATTATAAAACGGAGTTCAGGAACCAGCAACAGCCGAGTCGCCGGCTCCACTATTAATTATAGCCGCGTTAGGGCTGAATGCCGCCTCGGGCGCTGTCGTACGTCCAGATTCTGGGTGAAGCATTGTGGCGAGCGGTTGCGGACCATGAACTTATAGAGGCCGCAAGGACGGCCACCGTAACCGTTGATTCCACGGTCCATCCGCTGACGTTGGTGAGGTTGGCCCGGCTGAGCGCATAGGTATTTCGCTGGCTGTAATAGTCTTCCTGGGCTTTGGCCAGTTGATGCAAGGCGCTTTTGGCGCTACCATCCTGAGCTGTCTGGCGATAGGAGGCAAACTGAGGAATCGCGATGGCCGCCAGAATGCCGATCACCGCCATCACAATCATTATTTCTATCAAGGTAAATCCGCTCGGTGACCGCATCCTGCTCATAATTTTTCCTCCACGTTGATCTATCTACAATCATAGATCCACGATTCTTTCCGCTGGGATAAATTTTGAATTTCGATGGTGGAAACGTCTCCTTAATTGAAGCTTCCCGCGGCAAGCCATGGGAATGCGCTCGCCGGCATTTTGCCATTCCCCACAGCGAGCCGAGGGGTATCTTCGACACGGCAGGAAGAAAAGTATTTGGTTTTTTACCCGCCGGCCCCGCATCAAGCCGCGGGAACGCATCCGCGTGGATGGTTTCGACTACAAAAACAACATTTTAAGCCGGATTGGGTTTGAAAACATATAACGCATTCACGGAGCGTCATAGCTGACTATTGTTTTTATACATCCTATTGTAGAAAAAATACACCGGATGATCGTTTGGTTCAAGGTGTATCTATTAAAGCCCCCAGCGGCGGACCGCGGAAAAAGACGATCGCCCGCCTTTTGAAGCGCCTTGAGCAATGATCGGTTCCGCGAATCACAATCCGGAACATCGGTGAACATCTTAACCGAGACAGGCCGGAATAATCAAAATTTATTTTGTGGTCAAAGTAAAAACCCGATCCCAGTTTTCCGGGGGCGGAGACTCTAAAAATGTTCGGCAGCGCTGGATATAGGTCTTCGTGGGGCCATCTTCGGGGTTTAAGCGCAAAGCTTGCTCGAAAAACTCCAGGGCTTGACCAAAATTCATGTTTCGATATGCTTCAAGCCCGGATAAGTAGGTTTTTCGCAGATCGATCCGCGTGGATGAGAGTTCACCAGCCTTGGACCATAATTCGTAAACGCGAATAGGCTCGTTTCGGCCCTTGACCCTGATTAAATCGAGTTCCCGCACTTCCACATGATCCTTGACCGCCTCATAAGTCGATTCGCTGATCATGACGGTTGAAGCAAAAGCCTTGTTCGCCCCCTCCAAACGAGACGCCAGATTGACGGCATCACCCATGACCGTATAGTTGAATCTGGTTTTTGAACCCATATTACCGACGATCATAGGGCCGGTGTTGAGTCCCATACGGACGTTCAGTTCCGGTAGACCGTCAGAGATCAATTCCTTCCTTAATTTATCCATGGCCGCCTGCTGATCCATCGCCGCCAGGCAAGCCAGCAAGGCATGGTCTTCCTGAGGTAACGGCGCACCCCAAAAAGCCATGATGGCGTCGCCTTCAAACTTATCCACCGTGCCGCCGCGATCCAAGATAGCCTGGGTCATGAGGTCCAGATATCGATTGAGCAGGTGGACCAGAGCTTCCGGAGACAAGGATTCGGACAAGGTCGTGAAACCCGCCAGGTCGGAAAAAAATACGGTCATGGTCCGTCTGGCGCCGCCAAGCTGGAGCATCTCGGGATGGCCCATGATTTCATCGACAACTTGCGGATTGACATATTTGGAAAAAGCTTCGCGAGTTTGTCTTTTTTCTCGATCCACGGTCACGAATCGATACACAAAACAGCATACCGCGCTTAGAACCGTGGCCGTGACGGTTTCAGCCAACGGTAGAATAACAAAGTGCAGGAAACCGACAAAAGAGATTCCCAGAAAAGCCGTTATCAACAAAAATAACCTGAAGGCCAGGGCCCAAGTCCGGTGACTCTTATAGGTAACCAGGCCCGCGATCAAGGAGAGAATCAGATAGAGCGCCGCCCTGGCCGCCATGGGTAACTCGGTAAAGAAATTCTGGTTCAATAGGGTGTTGATAGTGTGAACGTGAATTTCCACCCCTGGCAGTCGCTTGTCAATGCCTGTCCTTAAGTAATAGAGCGGCGTATCATGTCGATCGCCGCTCAGGGAGTCGGTCTCACCGATCAGCACGATTTTCCCTTGAAAGTGCTTTTGGAAGAAACTCACATCCCCGGCCAGGGCTTTAACGTAGACGTCCAGGAAAGAATGCCTGGGATACGGCGTGGGGCTGTGATCAAAATTTATATAAATGGGGATTGCTGGCCAAGTCAGCTTAGGGAAAGCCTTTCGGGTTAAAAGCAGCGGTAGACTGTCCAATCCTTGGCTTTCCGCATTTTTAGCGGGAAAAGATAGTTGCTGTCGGCGGATAAAGTCATCGCTGTCGGGAGTCAAATTGAAGAGTCCCATATTTTCCGGACCGATTATTTGGATATATGTTTTGTCCGGCCGCAACTGTCGATCCGGCCTTTGAACCACGCCGGAAATTACGGTTGTGCCTTTGGTCTTGGCATAAACAAAGGCCTTCAGCCAGGGACGGTTGTATCCCGGAACTTTTTGTTCGTCAAACTGAACCTGGGGTAACAAATAGTCCAGCCCAATGACTTTGGCCCCACCATTGGCCAATCCTTGAATGACCATGCTGAAATGATCGTTCCACAGAATAACCGGCACTCTGAACCTGTCATCGGCAAAGGTTTTATCGTCGATTCCGATCAGGGCCACCGGGGAGTCGGCCCTGGTCTCCGGTGAGCAGGTTTTGGCCCGCAGGTAAAACAGGGCGTCATAAGCCATGTTGTGCAAGGAAACCAACCGGCCGGTCTCATCCAACCATAAGACCGCCAGCGCGGGAATAATGGATAATAATATCCAAGTCAGCGAGATCATGGATAGGGAGAGCGTCGGAAAACGTTTCACGGTAAGACCCCTGGTAACCATAGATACATAAACTGGGGAGTGGTGGCCAGTTCCAGCAAGCGGGTTTGATCCAGGCCGGTAAGCGGGCCTGAAGCGTAAATATTGGGCCGGTATCCCCCTGGCCGGTGGTAAGTAATGAGTCTGGCCTCTTCCAAGCCGGCCATTTTTTTTATTTCAGCCAGAGCGTCTTCCGGGTATCCGACCCGGTCCACCAAACCCAGCCGCAGCGCCTGTCCGGCGGTAAAAACTTGCGCCGTGGTTGCTTGAGTGAGCTGTTCCGGAGTCAGTTTGGGCCGGTTGGTTTTGACAATTGTTTTAAAACGGTCGAAAAGATCGTCGATTATGCTTTGCATGATGCGTCGTTCTTCGTCCGTGCTCGGGCGAAAAGGCGACCACATGTCCTTCAATGGAGCGGATTTGATCGCTTCCGTTTCCACTCCGTAACGCCCCATCAACCCGGACAGATTCAGCTTCAGACTGATGACGCCGATGCTGCCCGTGGAGGTCGTGGGCAGGGCGATAATCCGATCCGCGGCCATGGCCGCGTAATATCCCCCCGAGGCGGCTACGGACATCAAGTTGGCGACCACCGGAGTTTTGGTTTCCAAACGATATTCACGAATCAAATGGTATAAAAGATCGGCGGTGGTTACCGCTCCACCCGGAGAATTAATCCGAATGATCACACCTTTGATTCCAGGGTCCTGCCTGGCCTTGTCCAAATCTTCAGCCATGCGGGTCACCATGTCTTCTTGAGTCGCGGCCCATGGCCCGGGGCTGGGGACAACGCCGAAATACATAACCCCGCTTATGTCCAAAAGAAGAATTTTATTCGGACCCGATCCGGAAATGGTTTGTTCTTCCAAAGGGGCATAACGGGGCCCCAGATTGATTTCGAATAACGTGCAAGAAGAAAGGGAAAAGATCAGCGGAATTGAAAGGAGAAATTTCCATACCCGGCCCATATGCCTATCCTTTATGGTCTAGACCTCGGAACACAGGCGGCGGTTCAGGTTTCCGAGGGATCAAGAGGATTCTGAATCGTGGTCGTTGTTTGAGTAGGGTCGATATTTATGGTTTCGGAACAAGCCGCCGTCAGCCGAGCGGCCAATTCCTCCCGATTTTCGCCGGTAGTGGCGGAAAAGGCCACCGGGTCATAAGACAGATCCAAACTTCGGCGGATACTGGCGAGACGTTCAGCTCGTCGTCCGCGGCTGATTTTGTCAACCTTGGTGACCACGACCTGGCCGGTTAAATTGCGCCGCGCCAGCCACTCCAGCAAAGCGGATTCTTCCGCGCCCGGATCGCGACGAATATCAACTAAAAGACAGACCATTCGCAGATCGCGGTCCGCGGACAGGTAACTTTCCACCATCGGTCTCCAGGACGCCCGTTCACTCAGCGGGACATCGGCATAGCCAAATCCCGGCAGATCGACAAGATAGATATGGTCGGCCACATCGAAAAAATTTATCAGCCTGGTTCGTCCCGGAGTCCGGCTGGTCTTGGCCAGTCCACGGCGATTCACCAGGCGATTGAGCAGGGAGGATTTACCGACATTGGATCGTCCGGTGAAGGCCACTTCGGGTCGGTCGGCCGGAGGAAACATATTCGGCCGGGTGGCGCTGACCAGAAATTTGGTCACCCCCCGGAATAAGTCAACACTGGGAGTTGCTGATGGCACGATTATCCAGGTAATTTCTTAGGCGTTTAAGGCCTTCCGCGATGTTTTCCAGGGAATTGGCATAGGAAAAGCGTAAGAATCCCTCAGCGTTGCTCCCGAAATCAATTCCGGGCGTCACGCCTACTCCGGCCTTTTCCAAGATATCGAAAGCCAGACGGTAGGAATCGTGGTCCAGATGCTTGGCATTGACCAGGATATAAAAGGCTCCGGTCGGTTCAACCTGAATGTTGAAGCCCAAATCCCGTAAGCCCTTGATCAGAAACCGCCGCCGTTGATCATAAATGGTCCGCATGCGTTCCACATCCGGCCCGGACTCTTTTAGGGCGGCCACTCCGGCCTTCTGGGACACGGAACCGGCCGAGATGAAAAAGTTCTGCTGAATTTTCTGGATAGGCCGGATAAAAGGCCGGGGCGCGATCAGATAGCCCAGCCGCCAGCCGGTCATCGCGTATAGCTTGGAAAAACCGTTGATGACGATCGCCTGGTCCGTGAATTCCAGAATGGAATGCTCCCGTTCAGATCCATAAACCAGGCCGTGATATATTTCGTCGGAAATAACCAGCGGCGATATGTCGGCGATACGCTGCATGCGCTGGGGCGAGAGCAGCGTTCCGGTGGGATTGGCCGGGGAATTGATAAACACCGCCTTGGAACGAGGGGTCAACGCATTTTCTATATTTTCGGGTCGAAACTGGAAGCCGTCATTCTCGTCCACATTGACAAAAACCGGTTTGGCTCCGAAAAAATTGATGAAATTCGGGTAACAGGCGTAATGAGGGTTGGAAAGAACCACTTCATCGCCGGCCTCCAACAAAGCGGCAAAGATCATGAACATCGCCGGTGAAGTTCCGGAACAGACCACTATCTGATCCGGAGAAACAGTGACGCCGTATCGCTGGAGATAATATTCGGCAATCGCTTCCCTGAGTTCCAAAATTCCGAGGCTATGGGTGTAGTGGGTCTCACCGTCGCCGATAGCCTTTTTACCGGCGTCCTTTATACAATCCGGCGTGTCAAAATCCGGTTCTCCGATTTCCAGGTGAATGACGTCATGCCCGCTCCTTTCAATTTCATGGGCCCGTTCCAAAACGTCCATGACGATGAAAGGAGGAATGTCGTTAGCTCTGCAGGTTATCATAACAAAACTCACGGTAAATATTTCATGCGGTTGGTAGCGTCCTTGGCCAGGGGAGTGTCCGGAGCCAACTCCAGAACTTTCAGGTAAGCCTGCTTAGCCTCACTCCGGTGGCCGGTTTTTTCAAATATCTCGCCCAGGCTGAAGTAAGCGACCCCATTCCGGGGATCATGACGAAGAGCCGTATTGAAAGCGTCGGTCGCTTCTTCATACCGTCCCAGGGTTAGATAAACCCGGCCCAGGTTGATATGGGCCATGCTATATTTCGGTTCATTATCAACGGCTTTCTTGAAGGCATCTATGGATTGGGAATAAAGTCCCTGCTGAAAATAGACTAAACCGATGTTGTTATAGGCATATTGAGGCGTTTGGTACAACAAGTCACTAAGGGCCGTTTGAAATTCTCCCAAAGCTTCCGGATAACGTCCCAGACGCATATAAACCGTGCCTAAATTGTTGTGGGCTTCCGAATACTTGGGGTTCAGATTCAAAGCGTTCTGAAAACGGCTTACCGCCTCTTTATACTGTTCCTTGGCCATATACGCCAAGCCTAGATGGTTTTCAATTTCCGGGTTATTCTGATCCAGCGATTCCGCTCTCAACAGTTCTCTCAGGGCCTGGGTATATTCGCCTTCAGCCAGGTAGGAGGCTCCAAGGCGCAAAAACCCCTCGGCCTGCCCCCGGTCGCTAGCCGGCCCAGGCATATCCGATGAAGCACAGGCCACTAAAAGAAAACCCGCCATCAACACAACTAGCCGGCGTAACCACATATTATATTACCTTATTGAGTGGGTACTCGATTATGCCTTCCGCTCCTCGACTAAGAAGGTCCGGGACCAGTCCTCGAACTACCTTGGCCGACACCACGGTCTCCACGGATAACCAATTGGTTTGATACAAGTGGGCGATGGTGGGCGCGTTCAAACTGGGCAGGATCGCCACCACCGCCGCCAACTTGTCCTCGGGGACGTTCATTTTTAAACCAACCAGGCCGTCGGCGCGCAAAGCGCCCTGGAGCAACATGGCGATCTGTTTGATTTTGGCTCGTTTCCAAACGTCTTCCCAGGATTCCTGGTTGGCGATCAGTTGGGTGTTGGTTTGCATCAGTTCGTGTATTATTCTCAGACCATGGGCTTTGATAGTGCTTTCCGTCTCCGTGACCTCCACAATGGCGTCAGCCAAGCCGGAGACCACTTTGGCCTCGGTAGCGCCCCAGGAAAATTCCACGAGGACGTTTACACCATGATCCCGAAAATAACGACGGGTAAAATTCACCAATTCGGTGGAGATCTTTTTCCCGGCCAGATCCTCGATTTTCTTATAGGAAGAATCGCCCGGCACGGCTAAAACCCAACGAGCCGGTCTGGTGCTGACCTTGGAATAGATCAGATCATCGACCACGACCACTTGGCTGTTGTTTTCCAGGGTCCAGTCCTTGCCGGTCAGGCCGGCGTCCATAACTCCTTGCTCAACGTACCGGGACATTTCCTGAGCTCGGCAGATGGAACAATGTATTTCCGGGTCATCGATTTCCGGAAAATAATTACGGCTGTTAATGTTGATCTTCCAGCCGGACATGGCGAAAAGATCGACTGTAGCTTTTTCCAGGCTGCCTTTGGGAATGCCTAGTCGCAATATGTTGGTCATTAGCGGTAAACCTCCTTGGGATCGAAAACCGGTTCACCGTCGATCACTGACCCAGCCTCGGTCCATAGATAATGGAAACAGGAACAGTGTCCGGTGTGGCAGGCCGCGCCGCCGACTTGTTCGATTTTAATCAAAACGGCGTCGCCATCGCAATCCAGACGCAATTCCTTGACCTTCTGCACATGGCCGGATGTGCCGCCTTTATGCCAAAGTTCCTGGCGAGACCGGCTCCAATAATGGACTTCGCCCGTGGCCAATGTCTTTTCCCAAGCCTGTCGATTCATATAAGCCAGCATTAAAACCTGCCCGGTTTCCGCGTCCTGGGCAATGGTAGGGATTAGTCCGCCAACTTTATCAAAATTGGGGACCATGTTCGGATAATTTGAAGTCGTCAACTGAAATACTCCTCAAGACTGAAATTATCAAAATTCACCATAAACGAATCAGAGGTAGGTTTGTCAATAGTCTAATGACTCCCCTAATTAACCGTCTTATCGCGGTGAGGGCGCAAAAACCCGCTTTCGGCGGGTTTCCGCGTCCGCTCTGCCATCAGGCAGTGTATTTGGGAACTAGCTGTGCACAATGAAAATCAAAACGTCTCAAAATGAATAAATTCCTTTATCTCCCGACGTTTGGGGACCAGAGGCTCCTTAGCCGGGAATCCCAAGGGAATCAAGCAGGCGATTTCGTAGCCTTCGGGGACGTTCAACACGGCTCCGGCCTTATCGTGATCAAACAATCCGACGACCACCGTGCCCAGTCCCAGGTCATGAGCCTGCAAACATAGGCTCTGGGTGGCGATGCCCAGATCGAACATGAACCAGTCGCCGAATTTCGTGGTAACGACCTGATTATAATAGCCGGATGCCTTAAGCCGACCGCACATGGCCAAAAGTACGGGAGCATCAACCAAGGCTTTGGTGGCCGGATTTCTCGGCGCAAGGGTCTGTTGGAGCTTTTCCTTTATGGATCGGTCCCGAATTACAACCACTTCCCAGACTTGTGTGTTAGCCCAGGATGGAGACCATTTCACCGCGTCCAAGACCTGCTCGACCAAATCCGGCGGCACATCTTTTTCCAAATATGTTCGTATGCTTCTTCTATTCTTGATGGCGGTGGTCAATTCACCCATAACATCCTCCTGTCAAGAGTAATTGCTTCAGCGGTTTTGTTTTTCCGGTCAGCCAATCGACTAATCCGCCCAATACTACCAGCAAGAGAAGCCAATGGCCAGAACAATACTTGTCCCCTGATTAAAGCTTCCCGCAACCGCGGGGACTGCGCTTGCAAGAGGTGAGTCCAAAAATCCAGATAAGCCGATAACCCTAATTCACCACTTGCGGGCATCGAGGCACGTAACTCCTGGCTGCAACGCTCGTTTCCCGATTTTGGCTCCTCGACGTATGGTGAATACGCCTGCGGGCCAAAATCGGTCCAACTTCGCGTTTCGCCGAGGATTTACGCGCCCTATCCGCGATTTGGTGGTGGATTTAGGATAAGGCGAGGAATTGATTTAAATGTTATAATATTTTATGAATAGCTGGCGGAAAAACAGCGACACGCCGTGAGCGGCTATTCCCCAACAAGGCCGGTTTTAATCATGAAACGGATCGATCCCTCTTATCTTGTCCAGTGGCTCATATTAAGCCTTGTTCTCTTGGGCCTGGGCGGAATCATCGTCCACAATCTTTATAATCACCGCGTCAGCGTTGAATCTCTGGAACGTTCCCGTTTGCTCACCCAAGCGCACGTGATTGTCGAAAACCTCAGCCGTCAATTGGAAGGCACCGACCGGGCCTTGGTGTGGATTCGCGACGACTTGACCAAACAGGTCGAGAACAAAAAATATCATAGAGAAATGAATCGCCTCTTGACCGTCCTAGTGGAGGCAATTCCCGGAATCCGCACTATCGCCGTCGCTGATTCTTCCGGCGTCGTCTGGATTTCCAACCAGGAAAGACTGCTTGGCATCAACCTCAGCAACCGGGATTATTTCCAGTCGGCCCGCGGACACTCTGACATAGCCACTCTTCATGTTTCCCCGCCATATAAGACCGTGCTGGGCGCCTGGGCCATGAATCTGGTTCGAGTAATTCCCGGTAAGAACGGCGAATTCGCCGGTATCGCCCTGGCGACCCTCGATCAGGAATATTTCAAAATTCTCCTGGAGTCCGTGAATTACGCCCCGGACATGTGGACCGCCATCGCTCATGGCGACGGACTGCAATTTTTAATGGTCCCGGAACGAGAGGGGCAACAGGGCAAGAACTTGGCCCAACCGGGATCTTTTTTTTCGCGCCACCTGGAAAGCGGCCTGGATATGAACGTCCTCACCGGTTTAGTCCATGCCACGGGCGAGGAGCGCATGATGGCCATCCACACTATCAAGCCCAATAAACTTCCCATGAACAAACCGCTGGTAGTGGCAGTCGGGCGGGATTTGGCAATGATCACCGCTAACTGGCGCCAGGATGCCCGGATTCAGGGCGGAATTTTCGCCGTCGTCGCCCTGGTGTCCATATTGGCCCTGGCCGCCTTCCAGCGTCGTCAACTCGCCCATTTACGCCAAGCCAGACTGGCCGACGCGAATCTGGTGGAAAGCGCCGAACGTCTCAAATTGGCAACCTCGGCCGCCGGCCTCGGTATTTGGGAGTACGACCCGACAACCGGACAACTGGTGTGGGACGCCCACATGTTCACTATCTATGGTCTCGATCCATCCACTTTTTCATCTTCCTATAAAGACTGGATCAACCTCCTCCTCCGAGATGATCAAGCCAAAATGGAAAAAGAGTTACAGGACGCCTATACAAGATTAAAGACTTTCAGCATGGAATTTCAGATTCAACGCGGCGATGGACAAGTACGCCATATCCGGGCCATGGCTCATATCCGCCGCGATAATAGCGGCCGGCCCATACGGATCATCGGGACCAACGAAGATATCACGATGCGTGTCCAAGCGGAAAACCTGTTGCGGCAACGCGAACGCGACCTGCAATCCATACTCGATAACCTGCCGTCGATGATCGGGTACTGGGATCGGAATTTGTATAACCGATTCGGCAATCAAGCTTATCATGCCTGGTTCGGCATCGAGCCCGGCCGGATGTCCGGCAAGCACATAATCGAAGTCATCGGCGAAAAGCTTTACCAGCATAATTTGCGTTACATCGAGGCCGTCCTTCGAGGCGAACCACAAATTTTCGAGCGGGCCATCCCCAGCCCGGACGGTCAGGGCTTAAAGCATTCGTTGGCTCACTATATCCCGGACGTTCAAGACGGCCGGGTGCAAGGCTTTTACGTGCTGGTCTCGGATATTACTCCGATCAAAAAGGCGGAAAGCGCCCTTCGCGAAAGCCATGCGAGTTATGACGAATTGGTGGCCCGCATCCCGGTGGGTGTCTATAAATTGCTTCTTCGCGCCGATAAATCGATGTCTTTCGAATACGTCAGCCCACGCATCCGCGAACTTCTAAATTTGGACGAGGCGGCTCTATTGCGGGATGCCTCGTTAGCTTTCGAGCTGGTTCACCCAGACGACCTTGAAAGCCTTGTGCGCCTCCATCAAAAGGTGGCCATAGCCGACAAGTCTTTCCACTGGCAAGGGCGTTTTATCATCCACGGAGAAATCCGCTGGTTCAATATGGAATCCATGCCGACCTTGCTGGAAAACGGGGACAGCCTATGGAACGGGATTATCAATGATATTACCGATCGTAAACTGGCCGAGCAGGCTCTCATGCAAAGTGAAGCCCGCTTTCGGAGCATCTTCGAGAAGGCCCATACCGGAATTGCTTTCGCCGACGGTCAAGGTAATCTGCTTCAATTCAACGACAGCTTCATCCAACTAGTTGGATATGATCCAACTGAACTTCAAGGCATGAATTTTGCCCATTTTACCCATCCGGACGACCTGGGGCTGGAAATTGACAAGGTCAATGAAATCTTGGCGGGTTTAAGAGACGATTATCGAATAGAAAAACGTTATATCACTAAAATGGAAAAAGTGATTTGGGTGGATCTGGCGGTGACGGCCATCCGGGACGCCCAGAAACGCCCTGTGAATTTTGTCGGCCTGGTGGTTGATATCACCGAGCGCAAGCGGGCCGAGGCGGAACTGCGGCAAACTTCCGCCCGAGCCACGGAACTGGCCGCTAAAACCGAGGCCGCGATCCGGGCTAAAAGCGAGTTCCTGGCTAATATGAGCCATGAAATCCGCACGCCGATCAATGCGATCACCGGACTCACCCAACTGGCGCTTGAAACCGAACTGACGCCACAGCAAAAAAATTACCTGCGTAAAATCAAAACTTCATCCTCCTCGCTTCTCGGTATTATCAACGACATCCTGGACTACTCGAAAATAGAGGCCAGCAAGCTGGCCATCGAACGGATAGATTTCGACTTGGAAAAAATTTTACACAATGTTTCCAACCTCTTTCTTCCACAGATCGAGGAAAAGAGACTGGAACTGTTCATCGAAATATTAGCCGATGTGCCGCTGACCTTGATCGGCGATCCTTTACGGCTGGGACAGGTCCTCAATAACTTGGTCGGCAATGCCGTCAAATTCACGGAAAAAGGCGAAATCCATGTCCGCGTGGAAATCGCTGAAAGAAAAGACCAGGAAATCCTCCTGCGTTTTTCGGTCCGCGATACCGGTATCGGGCTTTTGAAAGACCAAGCCGATCGTTTATTCCAACCCTTCACTCAAGCCGATGGATCAATCACACGCCGCTATGGAGGCACCGGTCTTGGCCTGACCATTTCCAGTAAACTGGTGGAATTGATGAAGGGCATTATTGCCGTGTCCAGTTCTCCGGGACAAGGCAGCATTTTTGCCTTCACCGCCCAATTCGGCATGGCCGAACCCCAGGGCCTGCCCGAGATCAAAAATCTTGATGGTTTACGAACGCTGGTGGTAGACGATCAGGAAACTTCCCTGATGATTATCAGCGACATGATTGAATCCTGGCGCGGCCAGGCGACCACCATGACCCAAAGCCGTGAAGTTCTGGATAAAATCAAGCAGGCGGAAACCGATCGTCAGCCGTTTGACCTGGTTCTCCTCGACTGGCAAATGCCGGCCTTAAACGGTCTCGAAATCGCCCGGCTCATGGAAAAAGAGACCAAGGCCGGCCGCCTGAAGCGCCCCTTGACGGTGGTCATGGTTACCGCTTACAACAAGGAAAAGCTACTGGCCGATGCGGGGTTGACCCATCTCGAAGGCATTCTGATCAAACCAATAACGCCGTCCAGGCTCTTCAAGACCATCATGAAGGTTTGCCACCCCGGTCTCATGCCGGTCATCGACCTCCCTAAACCGGACATCTCACCCTACGAAATTGCTTGGCCGATCCGCGGCGCCCGAATACTACTAGTTGAAGACAATGAATTGAACCAGGATGTGGCCCGGGAGTTTCTGGAGAAAGCCGGTTTACAGGTCACCATTGCCAACCATGGCGGCGAAGGAGTGGAATGGGTGCAGAAAGCCCACTTCGACGCGGTCCTCATGGACCTGCAAATGCCGGAGATGGATGGTTTCCAGGCCAGCCGGCTGATCCGCGAGCTGCCCGAGCACAAATCGCTGCCTATTATTGCCATGACAGCGGCGGTCATGCCCCGAGACAAGCTGGCTTGCCTGGAAGCCGGGATGAACGACTACCTGTCCAAGCCCATCATCCCTCACCAACTGCTGAATATGCTGCTTAAATGGATTAAACCCGGCGACAGGAACGACGCCTCGACGCCGCTTACAACCGCCTCGACACCGGACGAACAGTTCCCGCCTATTCCCGGTCTGGACGTCCGGTCAGCCTCCCAGCGTCTGGGTGGTGATCTTAATTTGTTCAACTCTCTACTCAAACGTCTGGTCGACGAGCATGCGGAAACAATCTCTCTGATCCGCGCCGATTTGACCGCGGGGCGCGGTGAGGAAGCGGTTCGGCGTCTGCACACTTTGCGGGGTGTTGTCGGAAATATCTCCGCGGTTGAAGTGGCGTCCTTGTCCCTGAAAATGGAAAATGCCGTGAAAGACGGCCAGGAAGAGGCTCGATCCGTTTTGTTGACAGACTTGGAAGCATCGACGAACCATCTGCTTTCTTCCGTGCGGAGTTATCTGGCTGCGGCCGACTTGGATGCTCCAACCCGATTGACGTCGGCGGTCGCGGTTTTTCCGGCCTTAACCGAACTGCTGAAAATGCTTGAAGACCACAACATAAAAGCTTTAGATACTTTTGAATCCTTACGGCCGGGCCTGGAGGACCGCTATGGGCGCCCGACCGCGAAATTACTGGCCGCGTCCATTGATGGACTGCGTTTCAAGGAAGCGGCCTTGTTGCTGAAAGATATAACCAAGAATCCAATATAAAGAGCTTATAACCGATATGTTACCTGATCCAGCTCCTTCCCCGGTCCGTTTTTTGATTGTCGATGACGATCCTGGAACCGTCCGGCTTCTCGCTCGGATTTTACACGACATGGGGGAGATTTTCTTCGCCACCAGCGGTGGGGAAGCATTGCGTATGATGAAGGAAAATCAACCGGATTTAATTCTTCTGGATGCCGAAATGCCCGGAATGAGCGGCTTCGACGTCTGCAAGACGATCAAGGATGATGCTGATTTTTCCGATTTGCCGATCCTATTTGTGACCGCCCACACGGACATCGACAGTGAGACCAGGGCGCTTGAAGTCGGAGCTGTTGATTTCATCACCAAACCCCCCAGCCCGCCCATCGTCCGAGCGCGGGTAAAAACCCATCTGGCCTTGAAACACCGGACCGACCAGTTGCGCAGACTGGCCACGATCGATGGCCTTACCGGCATCGCCAACCGGCGCAGCTTTGACAATACTTTGGAACAGGAATGGCGACGGGCTTGCCGGTCCGGAAGCGACTTGTCCCTGCTCATGATCGACGTGGATTTTTTTAAACTTTTCAACGATCATTACGGGCACCAGGCGGGAGACGACTGCCTTAGGTCCGTAGCTTCGGCCTTGGCTTCCTTGGCCAGGCGGCCAGGCGAACTGGCGGCCCGCTTTGGAGGTGAGGAATTCGCGGTCATTCTTCCGGCATGCGATGAGACTAATGCCATGCGTTTGGCCGAATTGATGCGAGTCAAAGTCGCAGAGTTGGCTATTCCTCACGCCTGGTCCAATGTTGCTCCGGAGGTCACCGTCAGTATCGGCGTTGCGAGCATAAGATCCGAGAGCGATTTGATAGATCGTGAAACGCAAGCTTGGTACAAAACCACATCCACGCCCCATGTTTGTCAGGAAAGTGCGTTGGAATTGGTTAGAGTAGCCGACGCCGCGCTTTACCAGGCCAAACATGATGGGAGAAACAGAATTGCCAACATGACAATATCGCCCCCCCAAAATGAATAAATCGTATAATTCCTGCTCTTTATTAACTTTACTCTCCAAATATCAATACTTGCCGAAATCATCGTCATCCAGGGATATCACTTCCTCGGGTTTAACGATCTGCTCTCCACGTGACAATTTTTGAAGTTCAGCCGGCTGTCGGCCTCCACCGGGCAAGGACGGGGCTGCGGGCGCAAGTTGTTTCATCGGCGTCAACGGGTTGGAATCTTGAAAAGAAAGGAGCGCGGGGGAATCCTGATTTTTGAGTTTGAATTGCCCGACTATTTCCTGCAGGTTCGCAGCTTGTCCGGCCAGTTCCTCGGCGGCTGAGGCGGTTTGTTCCGCATTGGCGGTATTCTGATGGGTGACCTGCTCTATCTGGGAAAGTCCCTGGTTAATCTGGGCAATACCCTGGGCCTGTTCATTGGAGGAAGCGGCGATTTCTCCCACTAAATCCGCGGCCTTAGTGACACGGTCGACGATATCCGCCAGGGATTTCGCCGTTTTAGCCAGGATATTGGCGCCATTTTCCGCTTTTTTCATCGAATCTTCTATCAGTTCGGCTGTTTCTTGCGCGGCTTTGGCGCTGCGACCGGCGAGATTGCGGACTTCCTGAGCCACCACGGCAAACCCTTTGCCATGCTTGCCGGCCCTGGCCGCTTCCACCGCCGCATTTAAGGCCAGCAGGTTGGTTTGAAAGGCGATATCGTCGATAGCCTTGATAATTTTAGCGATTTCTTTACTGGAGTCGTTTATGCCTTTCATGGCCGAAGTCATTTCCACCATTTGTCCATTGCCGGATTCCGCGGCCTCTCTGGCGAACAGGGCGAGTTTATTGGCCTGAGAAGCGTTTTCCGCGTTTGATTTGGTTTGGGAAGCCATTTGAGT
Source organism: Deltaproteobacteria bacterium (assembly GCA_015233515.1). Next base: position 15,946 of record JADFXS010000006.1, read on the forward strand.
CATGGAGCTGGTGATTTGTTCCAGGGCGGCGGCTTGCTTGGCTGCTCCTTGGGACAGGGCCAGGGAAGCGTCGGATACTTGGCCCGCTCCCGAAACCGCCTGTTTCACCGCCTCATTGACCTGGCCCAGGGCGTCATTCAAACTCATGACCATTTTTTGCAGGGCTTGTCCAAGGACATCTTTATCCGAAGCCAATATAACCTCCTGATCCAAATCACCGTCGGCGATGGCTCCGGCCACTTTTGCCTTGGCGCCTAGTGTGTCGGCCATATCATCCATGGCGTGGGCCAGAACTCCGATCTCGTCGCCTGGATCCATCCTGAGTCGCTGGGACAGGTCCCCGGACTGAATGGCCACGGCCAATTTTACCCCTTTGTTGATAGGTTTGGTGATGGATCTGGTGACAATCACCGCGGCGCCCATCCCCATCAAAACCCCAATGACCAATGCGATAATGATGATTCCCTTGGATGTGCCGACAATCGCGGAGACTTCCAGGCCGCGCTGATCGGCTTTTTGGGCGGTGTCTTTTTCCACGGCTTGAGTCCTGGCAATGACTGTTTCACCTAATTGGGTCATTTTAGGCAAAATTTCTGTTCGGAGTTTGTTATCGTTGGCGGCGCATGAATCCGCGGCCGCCTGATATTCCTCGGTAACACTGGTAGCTTTGGCAATCATCTGCCGGTCGTCATTAGTCCAAGATACTCTCCCCAGCCCTTGATAAAGCTTTAGCAGCTTTTGAGTGCGCAAGCTAAGAGCCGTCCAATAGGTTTCATCCTTGTAAAGAAGAGAAGTTTTTTCGCTAAGCCTGGTGGAAAGGACCTCTTGAGCAATATCGGACAAGATAATCATGGCTTCATAAATCTTTGTGACTTTGACTTCCTTGGCCACGGTATATTCTATTAAGGCGGAATTGAATAATGTTCCTTTTTTTTCTATGCTTTCAGCAAGCTCTGGCAATTTGTCGCTTCCGCTTTCTCTTTTCTGCTCATCAACCCAAGCTTTAAAAGCCTCCATGTATTCTTGAGTTGCCTTGCGAGCTTCCGTAATTTGATCCTTTTCTTCCTGACTCAAACGCATTTTTTCCAATTTTTCATACGCGTCCAACAACTGCTTAATTTTTTCTTCCACACTATCCTGGTATTTCTGTTGTTGAGTCAGCATGTAGGCCTTTTCGTTAAATCTGGTCTCAAAAGCCGTTACATTACAACTATTTACAATACCTAGCGCCTCCTTGTTTTCCGAATATTCGTCTTTCCTGGCGGTCAGCAGCCTGTTGGCCTCGCTGGCCAAGAGAAGCCCCTTATCGTTCATGAGTTTTTCCGCCTGGCCGTTACTCTTCAGCGCGGCCACGCTTTGATTGTATAACTCTCCGTATTCAGTGACGATAGCTCTGACTTCCTTGGATTTTGCGGCTAAATTGGTATCGTTGATCTCCGCGGCCTTACTATCCAGCCCCTTCAAATTTTCCAATAAATCGGTTAGCTTTTTCTGAGCTTTTTTATTAGTTTCCTCATTGGAAGCGATGAGGTAATTTTTTTGTTCCAAGATGGATTCAAAAGCCGATCGTTCAACGCCGGTGCTGTATCTGAGCGTAGGGAGTACTTGTTGTCCTAAAAAATCCACATTTGTGTTTACTTTGCCAAACATGATGTAACCGGTGGCGCCCAGGGCCGCCAAAACAAGAATAACCGTGGCAAATCCAAGGGTTAACTTAATAGATAGTTTCAAACGTTTCATTTAGGAGGACCTCCATAAAATAAAAAGTCACCTAGTCAGTCTAACAACAAGAATGTTGGTAACATACTGTTTTGTTCAGTTAGAAGAAAAAAAAGCTCAAAGATCGGCGGTCGATCATAATTTCACACTATTAATTTTTGGAAGCAAGAGATTAAACATGAATTACCAACGTGTTATAGTAGTAGTTCCCTAGTGGAGCCGATTATAGGATAAAATATTATCAAAAAAAAGTGATATTTTAGTTCAACTGAACATCAAGTTGCTTTTCCAGGCGCCATTTCATCGTCCCTGCTTGTAATCTATTGTAAATACTAATTATTTAAAATAAAATTGGCACGAAACATATGTATCCGTCTAGCCCATTTCCGTAAGTCCACAAGCTATGGAAATGTATAATATCGCCCCAAGTCATGTATCTTCGATAAGGCCGGAGGCTTGATTTGGCTGATCACCCCCAGCGGCAGATAAGTGAGCCGACAAAAGGCGGAAACATTTCGGATTGCGCGGATCTACATTCTTACCCCTCTTGTTTTTTGACATTTTCGCGAAGGGTCTGTCCGCCCCCGCCGGCTATGAAAATATAATAATACCCCGCCTAAAAATGTCGGCCACTGGAGCTGCTTACCTGATTGACCTAGTTCCCATAGGAAAATTTTTCCTGATTCTCTATAAGCTCTAGTGATCGCGTTTTTAAAAATCGATTCATTTAAGTTGCTTAAGTGTAAGTTATTTCAACGGCCCGATAATTGCTCTATGTATTTAGTAAACGGCTCGCGGCCGACGAGATCGGACAAAAATTTGAATAAACCTTGAAATGCCTGAGGCATTATTCCGGTTATCAGGGTAACGCCATACGACAATGTTAATGATATTCCCAGCCATTGTGAAGCGCTGTCCAAAATAATCGATACGAACCGGACATTGAATTTTAACATGCTGACGAATGTATTCCTCATATCTTGCCGCAGGATTAAGAGGCAAAAAAAAGTTAAAACGCTTTCGCTCCTAACATGTTGAAGATTTCCCGCGACTCGTGGCGTGGAGATTTTAAATTTTATTTTCCAACCAATGAAAAAATAATGATGGACCACTAGGAAAATTTTTCCTGATTCTCGATGGGTTCTGAGGTCGCATTTTTAAAGACCGATTCATTTATTTAACTTAATTACATTTTTTTCAATGGCCCAATAATTGCTTTCATCATTTGGTAAGTGGTTAGCTGCAAACAACATGGAGAGATAACTTGATAAATACCAAGAAAAGGAGTGAGGATTATGTCAGTTAGTAGTGTAGCGTCTTCTACTAATAGTGACTACGCCGCCAAGCTTCGTGAAGCGCTATTCAAAAAAGCAGATACGAACGGCGATGGGTCTCTAAGTAGTAGCGAGGTGAGTTCGTTTCTGAGCAGTAGCGCCAGCAGTAGTTCCAGTAGTACCTCCAGTAGTCAAACGAGCACGAATGATATCATGAGCGCGCTCGATACCGACAGCAATGGAGGCATCAGCGCCATGGAAATGGAGGCCGCCATATCAAAACTGCTCTACCAGATGCAAACAAGTGGAGCTACGGATTCTACTGATTCTACGCAGCAAACGGCTCCTCCGCCTCACAACCATAAAGGTAAGATATTCTCTAAGCTGGATACAAACGGAGACGGAAATCTCGACTCAAGCGAGTTGGCGCAGATGGTCGCCAACGGTCCTCAGGGTGGACCCAGCGCCGACGAATTGCTCAAGACAATGGACACTGATGGGAATGGGACAGTAAGCAAAGACGAATTCACAGCTTTCATGAAAAATATGAATGCCGGAAATAGCTCCGGACCCACCGTTGCGTTTACGTCGACAGGATCGACAGACAGCAACGACCCTTTGAATTCGTTGTTCAACGATCTACTGAATAAAACCCCTGATGATACGACGTCATCCACTTCATCGACCGCGTCATCCACTACATCGGCGACCTCCACCACTACATCAGCGACCTCCACCGCTGAGGCTAGAAAGATTGCGGAAATGCTCAGCGCCATGATTCAAAGCTACTTGGCGCAAAGCTCCAACGCCACTTCCACGGCCTCTACAACCAGCAGTTTAATTTCCTCTAACCTTTATGCCTGACGTTTAGAGCGGGAAAAGAAATAAAACCGTGGCCGGCCGCTAAATCATTATGGATTAGACGCGACGTTCATTAGGTCGGCTCAGCCATGGAACCCCAATCTTCCTTTATGGTCAATAATGACCATGCCGGGCGAAATTTCGGCGGCACGGAGGGAGTATATTGGATTGAAGATGTAACCAAAGCTGTTATGTCAAGGATACTTGTGTGTTAAGATGATTAATTTGGTGTAGACCCTTGTTGAGCAGGGTCACTCCCGCGCAGAGACAAGCTCGCCCGGGGGGTACAATGGGCTGAACCCGGCCAAGACGGTGAATCGGGGTGAGAAAAATCTTTTGCCTTTCAAGTATCCGTGACATAATTTATAAAAATAGGCCTAATATGGCGGGAAAGGCCCAGCCGGGATAAATTTGACTAGGAGCGACCTCCCGCGACTATGACGGAAATTCTGCTCAACGCCATTCTGAACCTATTCGCTATTCAGGCATCCATGCTATCGCCCGAGTCCATGAGCAAGGCCCGGGCCGTTATCTCTGATTACCTCCACCGGCACCTGCATATTGCCCGTGACGAGGATTACCTTGATCTTTTCGATACCGCGATCGAACTTCACCGCGATGTTGACGGCCGCACCCGCCTGGAACGAGCCGGGCGGGTAGCCTCCAATCTGAAAGTCGAACTTCCCCGGTTTGAACAGCATATTTTTTTAATGCGTTTTGTCGAGTTAGCCACCCGCGGCGAAGGAGAAGAGGCGGCTATGTCGGTCGCCCAAACCGTAGCGCGGGAACTGGCTATCGACCAGGAAGAACTGGAAGAACTTTTTCTTTTTTGTCGCCGTCCCTTTGATGCGGAGCAACCCGGGGTAAATTTTTTAATTTTTGATCCGGAGAGCCTCCGGGGAACTAAAGCTCCGGCCGCAACCGGCTTCCAAGCTCGCCACGTGCTGGCCCGCCCAGATTTCAAAGGTAAATTCGCGATCTTGCGGATTCCCGACATATCCGCGTTTTTTGTCACCGCCGCCGAAGACTACGTTGTGACCTTGGACTCCCTGCCCCTTGGACCGGGCATGTGTTTTCTTCCTCCCGGCGCGGTCTTGCGCGACATCTCGGGAGCCGGCATATACTACAGCGAAATAGAATCCGCGTTTTTCGCCCGATCTCACGCCTACAAAGACTTGTTTTTTTGCGGGGAAGACCTTGAATTCCACTATCCCGGAAGCGACGCCGGCCTGCATCAATTCAATTTTTCGGAAACCGGGGGGCGGATGGTGGGAATCATGGGGGTCAGCGGCGCGGGCAAATCCACTCTGCTCGGCCTCCTCATCGGACAGTATCAGCCCGATTCCGGCCGGGTGCTGATCAACGGCTTGGACGTTCACCGCCAAACCTCCATGTTGGAAGGCGTCACCGGGTATGTCCCTCAGGATGACTTACTCTTTGAAGATTTAACGGTTTTCGATAATTTATATTACAACGCCTCTCTCTGCCTGGCCAACCTGCCGCCGGAAAAACGCAGGCAGAAAGTGGAGGAACTGCTGGAAGAATTAAACCAACTGAACACCAGAGACTTGAAAGTTGGTTCGCCGCTGGAAAAAACCATCAGCGGCGGACAGCGCAAGCGCTTGAACATCGCCTTGGAGTTGATCCGGGAGCCATCAATCCTCATCGTGGATGAACCGACTTCCGGCCTGTCCTCTTCGGATTCGGAAAATGTCATGACTCTCCTCAAGGCTCAGGCCGCCAAGGGTAAGTTGGTAATCGTGGTGATCCACCAACCCTCTTCCCGGATTTTCAAGATGTTCGATGCGCTTTGGATCTTGGACCAGGGCGGTCGCCCCATTTACAATGGCAATCCCTTGGATGCCATTATCTATTTTCGCTCCGCCATTCACCAGGCCGGTATGGATGAGTACGCCTGCCCACATTGCGGTCATGTCAATCCCGAGCAAATATTTGAAATCATCGAAGCCCGGATCGTGGATAAAAACGGGCATTACACCAAACAAAGACGGATATCGCCGGAGGAATGGCGCCAGCGTTACCTTACACAACGAAATCAGACCGTCGGCCCGCGAGCGGATCTAAATGCCGAATCGGGAAAACCGGAAAACAGACTCTGGCGGCCGGGCCGTTTAGGACAATTCAGCGTTTTTTTTCTTCGCAATCTCAAGGCTCGGTTAGCCAATAGACAATATCTAACGGTAGCCCTGCTGGAACCGCCCCTTCTGGCGCTGTTGGCGGCCATCCTGACTCGCGGCGCTCGGGGCGGAGAATATATCTTCATGGAAAACGGCAATCTGGGCGCATATTTCTTTATCAGCGTCATCGTGGCCCTTTTTCTGGGATTGAGCATCAGCGCCGAAGAAATCAATCGCGACCGCAAAATACTGCAACGCGAACGGTTTCTCCACCTGAGCTGGCCGTGTTATATCGCCTCCAAGGCCATTTATCTCATCCTGGTCGCCGCGATCCAAACGGCGCTGTTCACGATAATCGGCAATCCTATCTTGGAAATCCCGGATATGTTCCTGACGACCTGGATAGTGCTTTTCTCGTGTTCCGTGACCTCATGCCTGCTGTCGTTAAATATTTCCGCCACTTTTAAATCCGCGGTGACTATCTACATCCTTATCCCTCTTTTGTTGGTTCCCCAAATGCTGTTAGGCGGATCGGTAATTCCCTTTGACGATCTCATTCACAAATCCGCCGGCAATCGCGACACTCCGGTGATTGCCAATCTCATGCCTTCGCGTTGGGGATACGAAGCCTTGGCCGTGGAACAATATGTCTCCAACCGTTTCATGAACCATTTTTTCGACGAGGATTGCGCGGTCAACCAATGCGATTATATAATCGACATTCAAATTCCGGAGATGCGCGGCTTGGCGGATTTCCCGTTTCTGGATATAAATATCC
>JADFXS010000006.1:22725-33718 GCA_015233515.1 Deltaproteobacteria bacterium
ATAAGCCGAAACAAACGGCTCGCCGGCTGGCGACCTTGAAAAATGAGATCCGCTGGTTCGAACAAACCACGGGGCTTGATTCCGGGTTGGCGGAAACAGACTTGGCCATCCAGGCCTTCAATCTGGAGATATATGGCCGCACCAAGCAATTTCTCGATCGGGTCGCGAAGTTTTATAATGCCGTCCGCTCCGAGGCCCGGAAGAAAAAGCTGGCCGAGGAAGAAACCTTGCGTAAAAAGCTGGGACGGTCAGGTTTTGATGCTCTTAAACGCGAGCATTACAATAAGGATATTGCCGCGCTGGCTCTGAACATGAAATCCCTGGAAGCGGTAAGACTTTCCGGAGACAGGCTGGTTCAGATGATTGCGCCCATATGTCAGACTCCGGAATCATCCTGGGGCAAGGCGCATTTTATGGCGGCCCGCAAGCGTTTCGGCCCCTGGCTGATCTCCACTTTTACTTTTAATATGATCGTGCTCTGGTGCATGGCCGCCATGTTTTATGTTATTCTTTATTTTGCCCTATTACCGCGAATAGCCTCCTCGGGTGGAGCGTGGATCAAAAAACTTCGGCACTGGTAATCCATGCCGGCCAAGAGCCGCGAGGTCAGGGTAATAAAAAAAATGTTTTATCACAGGGCGGCTGTTTTTGTCCGCGACATATGAACCAGGTGGAGTGGTTCTCAAAAGTTTCTTCGTTTTGAAGTATCGTTGTCCTTTCGACGAAGCCGCCAGGGGCCACAACAGGAAATCTCTAAGACAAAGAAAGACGTTCTTGAAAACAACGGAGATTTCTCGCTTCGCTTCGAAATGACAGCATGCGGACGTTTCTTGGCGCCATAACCCGTAACATCGCCACGGGTCGGTTACTCGAAATGCCAGGCAGCGGTGTTGATGGAAAAATCGGCGTAGAGAAGGTTCAGGCCGAACAATTCCGAAAAAATTTTCGAGAATCGTTAGAAAGATTACGATAAAAAAATTTTAGATATTGTTGCTCACAACGGAGGTTGGTGATGAAAATTTTTAAGGCATTGATTTCCGCTGCCGTCACGATGGTCATGATTCTGATAGTGGCGAGTCCGGGTCGGGCCGAAGGAGAAAACCTGAAAGAGGCGGCCAAAAAATTTGTGGAAATCTACGGTAAGAACGAAGGGGTCAAGCTTTTAAAAAATCTGGACAGCTTGAAGAAGGCCGGACTGTCTTACCAGGAAAACCTCGTGGTTCCCCTGGAAGGTGTGAGCGACTGCAAGGATCAGGATCAACTGCGCATATTATTGGGCATCTATATGGCGGACTCGAACTATGCCATGGTCTTCGGGAAAAACAAGCAGTTTCTGGAAACCCGCCAAGTTGCGACCAAGCAAGTCTTTGACCGTCTGGATGTCCGGTCTAAAATCGAACTTCCGAAGATAGACGCGGAAGTAATGAAACAGTACAGCGAAGATCCCGCAAATGAAACCAAACGGGAAGACCTGTTGAAATCTTTCACGGCCAACTGGGAAAAAATATTCACCAAGGCGGAAAATGACTCAGCCATAATGGAAATGGCCGTGGAGACCGCTTATGGGGCCACCCTGGAAGGTTTATACCTGGTATGTAAACTGACGATAGTCACCGAGGTGGGAGAAAATATCGTCTCCCTGTTCAACTACCAGCTCGAACGCCAGGAAAAACTGGGGCTTCTGCTCAAATCCTTCAACGATCCCTATTTAGCCGGCCTCATGAAACGGGATGAGCGGCTCGGTCAGATAGAACCGATAAAAAAGATCATTCAAACCAAGCAGGGCAAACTCAACCAGGAAGATATCAAAAATTTGTTAAACCTGATGGAACCGATCAGAAACGGTATTGTCGCCAAATGTCGATAAACAAATATTTTGAACTCGATCCCAATGCCTTGGATGTTGCTCGGCACGAGGATATTTTTATCGCCTATTACCAGGACGCCCCGCTAAAAACGCCAAGCGGTCTGCCGATCAGCCACCGCGTCCAACGAGTGCTGGAACATCTGACTCGTGAGTTAGCTCTAGCCGGTCGTTTCGGAATGGGCGAGGTCAACACCTATACTTGGTTTACTTGGACGCATGACCTCAGCGCCGACAATCAACTGGTGGAAAGTCTTTTTTGCCAAGCTTTCGCCGGCGACTGCTTTGCCAAGCAACGCTCAACCAGGGAACAGGTTGAATCTCTTGCCGCCAAGACCCACCAGGCTCAAATCCCCAAATTACCGGATATCGACCACCCGCTTTTTGCTTTTCTCTTCAGTGGTCTCAATAGATTAATCAGTAAAATCATTGAAACCGTAATGGAACTGGCCCATGAAGCTGAAAATTTGAATTACGAAGACCTTCTGCAAAATCCGCAAGTTTTCCGAGCAGCTTTCCTGGGATTCACGACTGAAAAGCAGGCGGCCTTGCTCATGCTGTCTCATGCCCATCTCTCCGGATTTATTCTGCCGTTTCTTTTAATCGATAGACGGATTACGGCCTCGGAATATGCCAACGGCGTATTTCTGACCGATTTACCAAATCAACATCAATACCCACAAGCCGAATCCCATGACACCCAAGGAATCCCGATCATGCATTTGACCCGGCCGAACTGGCAGCGGCCATCGGAAAGCTTTGCGGCTATCCATCAACAGGCCTCGGGAGTAATGGAGCTTTTGACCTGCCTGTCGGAAGAAGGCGAACCAACCGGGATATTGGAATTGATCCGTCGCGGCGAGGATTTCAATCGAGAATTCAAATCCACCTTGCGTCGTAACCTTCATACTCAGAAAAACGATCAGGCCATTGAACACGCCTGCCTAAAAACCATCTGTGCATTTTTGAATTCTAACGGCGGTTCCTTACTGATTGGGGTTCGAGATGACGGATCTATCGAAGGTATTGAAACTGATAGCTTTCCCGGCGAAGACCGTTTTGCCCAACATTTGTGGAATTTGATTAAAACCGCTTTGGGCTTGGAAGTAACCCAGTGTGTGCGGACCGAATTCGAAAAAATAGACCACCGGACAGTCTGTTTGGTTTCTTGTTCTTCCAGCCGGGATCCGGTGTTTTTAAAATTTAAAAACGAAGAGGAATTTTATATCCGGGTCGGACCAAGTTCCGCCAGTCTGGGGCTCAAGGACACCTTGAAATACATCGAACAGCGTTTTCAATCCAAACCCATATCAACCATGATTAAAAAAGATGTATTTAATAAGCGGCAATAATATGCCATACAAAAAACACTTATACGTCACTTGAATGTTTTGCCGCAAGAAACATCTTTGAACATGCCAGCGAGCGCATTCGCCGTAGCTTGCTGCGAAGAGTTTCAACTACGATTTATAATTGCGATAAAGGCGCGGGGGATCTGACTCGGCCTACACATGATCTGCACAAAGTAATTGTTGGCGACTTGAGAAAACAACGCGGGAAGAAGGTAGAAACCGGGACGGTTTCTACCTTGATGTAAAAATTTACTTGGCCAGACCGAGCTCTTTGGATGCGGCTAAAAGATTGGCCGTGGGGTTTTTGGCGCAATGTGCGGCTATGTTCTTGGAAAACTCTTCAAATTGTTTACCATCCAAGACCGTGTCACCGCTGACGCCGGATAGAAAACCGTCCAGCCACATGAGCATGTAAGCCGCGGTCTCACCGCTGGAATCGGCGCCGGCTTCCTGTAGAAACTCTCCACAAGTCATCTTGCCCAAGTCAATTTTCTGGATTTGCTTGCCGGCCGCGGAGGCTCCAACCGGAACCAGAAACAGCACCAGCAATGCGACAAAAACAACTTTACTCAAGTTTTTCATCAAAGAAATCCTTTCATTATAGATTTTGAGAAGTTTTAAAAGGCCATTTTAATAGACGCTTAAAGATTATCAGCAGGCTGACTATCTTGCAAGGATTTTTTAGCTTCGAGTCTGGAGACCGGCTTAAAGCCGATCAAGTCGCCGGGATACAATTGACCCAGCATATACAAATCAGCGCTGATGACCGCGGCGATTTTCCGGTAACCGCCGGTGACGGTTTCATTCAGGATAATAATCGGCTGACCGTCGCCCGGAACCTGGATTACACCGGGGATCAACCCTTCCGACCATACAGATTCCGGATACTCCCGGCGTCTGGATATGGCCGGGCCAACCAGGCGGATGCCGGTCCGGTCCACCTCACTGGTCACTTGATAGACAGCCCGGCCAAAGACCGCCAATCCTTCCGGAGTGAATTGTTCATCCTGGGGGCCCAGGATGACCCTGATCGTCCAGGGTGGACCATAGGCTGGAATCATTTCCGACGGCAAGGTGCATGCTGCGGTAGCGGTCAAGGATCGGGAGAGGATTTCAGCGCTCAGCAGGTCTCCTTTTTTCAACGAACGGCCGGCCAATCCGCCGAATTCGGCGCTGATGTTGGTGGATCGGCTACCCAGAATCGGCGGCGCGGCCAATCCGCCGCCGACGGTCAGATATGCCCGACAACCGGTCCGCCTCGCCCGGAAATGAATTTTATCCCCGGGTTCCATGATTAATGACTGCCACGGAGGGATAGACCGGCCGTTCAAATGAGCGGACAAGTCTCCACCCGTAATGGCCACAGCGATGGTCCTAAGAGCCTCGGCCTTGAACCCGGCCAAGGTAATTTCCAAACCGGCGGCGTCATTCTGATTGCCGGCCAGATAATTGCCTGAAGCCAAAGCCCGGGCGTCCAAAGCGCCGCTGGAGGCTACTCCGTATCGGCCAAGTCCTAAGCGTCCCAAATCTTGGATCGTGGTCATCGGCCCGGGCGTTATAACCTTCAGAACATTCTCTATGGCCACGTTAGCGCCTCCGGTTCGGTCACCGGGACGAATTTGACCTGATCGCCCATGGATAATAATGACGGCGGCCTTTCATGAGGAGCAAACAAGGTTAAGGGTGTCCAACCGATGATTCGCCACCCTCCCGGACTTTCGACCGGGTATATTCCGGTCTGGCGTTGGGCCAGGGCCACCGAACCTCGAGGAACGCGTATCCGGGGCGAGTCCAGGCGAGGAACGGCTATGGCTTCGGGCACCAGGCCCATGTATGGAAACCCGGGCGTGAAACCAATCATATATACCAAATAAGTCGCGTCGGTATGAATCCGGATCACTTCCCGAGGCGAAAGTCCGCACCGGTCGGCCACCCATTCCAGGTCCGGCCCGTAAGTTCCGCCATAAATCACTGGTATGTCTATCGTTTTAGCTGGAGGAAGGGATAGTTGTTCCAGGCGGGGCCAAAGATCTTCGATCTGATCGATCAGGTGCTCCGGGTCAATAATCAGAGGGTCATAAATTATGGTCAAGGAAGAATAAGCGGGAATCAGATCAATGATTCCAGAGGCACGGTGATGATCCAACGCGGCCAAGAGCCGCCGAAGGTCATGGTTGATCTCGGGATCGAGGCCTGTTCCCAGAGAAACGATCAGGGCTCGATCGCCCATGAGTCTAAAAATAGGAGACTTCATAGGCGAATTAAATAAAAGTTCCGGCTGAAACCACGTTCACTCCGGCTCGGGATAAGGCGGTGCGAATGGTTCGGACCAAGGTCACGGCTTCCGGGTTATCGCCGTGAACGCATACGGTTTCGGCTTGAATTTTCAAATCTTTTCCATCGATACCGGCCAGAAGTCCTTCCTTGACCATGCGGACTACTCTTTTGGCCGCTAAATCATGGTCATGGATGACCGCGCCGGGCAGACGTCGCGAAACCAGGGAGCCGTCAGGATTATAGGCCCGGTCGGCAAAGAACTCCAGGGCTATCCGGACACCGTACTTTTGTCCCATTTTTTTTAATTCCGAGGCGTTGTTACCGGCCATGGCATAGAGTATCAGACGGTTGTCAATCCGAGCCATGACTTCCGCGATGACTTCCCATATGGTCCCATCGGCCACGGCCATATTGTATAATGCTCCGTGAGGTTTGACGTGTTGAAGAGCGACCCCGAATCGCGCCGCGAAAGCGGCCAGGGCGCCGATCTGATATGTGGCATAATCCCGGATCTCGTCGTAGGTCACCTCCATGTTCCTTCGGCCGAAACCGAGAAGATCCGGGAAACCGATATGGGCTCCGACGGCCACCTTAAATTCCTTGGCCAGAATTATAGTCTTTTTCATGACCGTCGGATCGCCGGCGTGATAACCACAAGCCGCATTGGCGCTGGTGATCAGGGGAACGACCTCTTCATCCAGACCGATTTTATAGGCGCCGAAGCTTTCCCCCAAGTCGGAATTGAGATCAATATTGAAAGTCATGATCAGTTCCTTAATAATATTTAAAAATTAAACCAAGGGCCGTGGAGAATAGAGATGAACTTCATTAGCTGCCTTTCCAGTTATCGGCATGCTCAAACAAGCAGAGGAGGCGCGCTAATGTGCTTCGAGCAAACCGCTTAACGGTTTGCTCGTGTTTTTATACCATTGTTTTAATCGAATTGTCAGCAACGAGTAATCACTCCTCTTCCCAGTCCGGATATCGATTGGGCGAAGGATGAAGATCGATCACTTTCTTTTGCCTAAACCCCGGTAACTATGGTAAAATAATTATTGTTGCTCAAATATCGAAGTCGATTTTAGCGGTTGCCCGATCATAGGCCGACTTATTATAGGCCGAATGACCATAATATTGAAGCTTCCCGCGACGAGCCGCGGGGAATCTTCGACATGTTAGGAACGAACGCGTTTAAATTTTTTGTGCTCGCCGACCCGCGGCTAGCTGCAGGGAATGCGCTCGCCCGCATGTTCACCTGGATAGCATTTTGGGTACGGACCATATGCAGGATGACCAGTTACTGACCGAATTCATAACCGAAAGTCGCTATTTTCTGGAGACCGTGGAACCGGACTTATCCGGATTAGCCGGCGGCTCATCATCCCAAGTCGGTCCCGAAGTCTACAAGCGGATGTTCCGCACGGTAAACGTCATAAAAACCTCGGCTGTTTTTTTAAACTTCAACGACATCATCAAGATCGGGCAGGCTCTGGAAAAGGCCTTGTTCAGCCTGCAGGAAGGACGACTGGAAACCGGTCCAGCCCTGACCAGGGCGCTTCTGGACGGCTTCGCGCTTATTAAACAATTTATTGAGTCTCCCCACCGTCTCCAGGCCGGAGCCGTAACCCGGCTGGTAACCGATCTGGAAACCGCAATCTCACCAGGTATAGTCGTTTCGGAAGCCTCGAGTCGGGTCATCGAAACATTAGACCAAGCCGCGAGCCATGAAATCAAAGCTTCCGAAGCTGCGTCTGACGACAAAAACCTTTATGCCTCAATTCAATCGATCGGCGAACATCCACCTAGTCCACCTGGAGATCAAGAAAAACTCAACCCGTGCTTTGATCTTGAACCGCCCATGGCGCCAAAACCACATATCATATCTGGCGGCGATCAAAAAATTTCTCCCGCGGTTTCTCTTCCTCGTGACCAGGGAGTGACATCACCTGCTCCGGAATATGGGCTCGTTTCCATCGCGCCAGAGGCCGGTGGAAAAAAATTCCGTCGGGAAGCAATACCTGAAACCATTCGCGTCCAGGTTCCACTAATCGACGAGATGATGAGTTTAACCGGAGAACTGGTTTCGGGGCGGAATCAATTACGACGAATTATCGCCAGCGCCTTGGATCAGACCCCGGGCCTGAATTCGGTCCTGCAGCTCATGGATTTGGTGACCACCAATTTGCAGGAACAAATTCTTCAATTACGAATGCAGCCCGTAACAGATGTTTTGAGCAAATTTCCCCGCATTGTAAGGGATTTATCCCGACAACTCGCCAAAAATGTCGAACTGATCATAAAAGGCGCGGAAGTGGAACTGGATAAATCCGTTATCGAAGCTCTGTCCGATCCCTTGACTCACTTGATCCGCAACAGCCTGGATCATGGGCTGGAATCCCCGGCTGAACGCTTAGCCGCCGGCAAAAATGCGATGGCTCGGATCACCATCGCGGCCTCTCAGGAAGAAGGACAAGTCGACATCGCCGTGTCGGATGACGGCCGGGGAATCGACATCCAGCAAATAGTAAGAAAAGCCGTGACTTCGGGACTGGTAAGTTCGACCGCCGTCGAAAAAATGACCGAGACTCAAAAGCTCAATCTCATCACCCTGCCGGGTTTTTCCACGGCTGAAGCCATTACCGACTTATCAGGCCGGGGAGTAGGCATGGACGTAGTCCGGACGAACATCGAACATATCGGCGGCCGCCTGGAAATAGATACTGTCTTGAAACAAGGAACGACCGTCCACTTGCGCCTCCCTTTAACCCTGGCCATTATTCCTTCATTATTGGCCCGGGTCGGCAAACAAACCTACGCCATCCCGCAAATGGACATCCAGGAGCTGGTCTGCCTCCAGGCGCGAGACATCAGTCAAAAGGTTGAAATGTTGAGCGATGCCCCGGTGTTACGGCTTAGAGGCCGGTTATTGCCGTTGGTCCGCTTGGCTGATTTGCTCGAGCTGCCGGCTCATTACGTTGATTACCGGAATGAGTCTTTGGTGATGAATCGGCGGGCTAAGTTGGTTGACCGTAGAATGCGGAAAACTATTGATTCCAAAGACGATGAAGCCGGAAATCCCCAGTGGTGTCGGAACAACGCGGACCGCCGCCGCTTGCGGTCGGGCGATACATTTATCGTTGTCCTGCGTTTTGGTCATAACCGCTACGGCCTGGTAGTGGATGAACTCCTGGACACGGAGGAAATAGTAGTCAAGCCCTTGTCCTCCCACTTAAAAAAATGCCGATGGTATAGCGGAGCCGCCATTTTGGGCGATGGGAAAGTGGCTCTTATCCTCAATTCCACCGGCATAGCCGAACTGGCCCGTTTGAATTACAGCGAACTGGACGCGGAAGAACAACGGCAGAAAGAATCTTCCGGATCGGAAAATGTCGAACCCAGCCGGCGGATTTTGATCTTCAATAATTCCCGGAGCGAATTCTTTGCTGTTCCGTTAACCGACGTTTCCCGGGTGGAAAAAGTCCTCCGGCCTGATATCGGGCGAATCGGCCTTTACGAATATGTAAATTATCATGGCGTCGGATTACCGGTTATCCGCTTGGAAAACTATCTGAAAGTCCACGCCATCGGATATCGAAGAAGTGTACTACTTGGTCCCCAAGACGGGGAGTTTCAAGGCCGGGATTTTGGCTTCCACCATCGTGGATATCGTGGAAGTATCGGATCGCGTTCAACCCGAGCGTCTCAAACGCCATGGAGTGATCGGTTCCATGCTGATCGATGGCCATATGACCTTGTTCCTGGATGTTCATGAACTGGTGGATTCTTTCCGCGAACAACTATTTTCAGGACAGACCCGGACCCAGGCCGCATGAAACATAGAGTCCCAGTAGCTTGCCGCGGGAAGATTCCATTTATCGGAGTAACCGGTCGTGGCGACTAAACAATTCGTGACCTTCAGGATCGAAGGCCATCTGATGGGCATCGACGTTCGCCATGTGAGGGAAGTCAATCGATCCCTGGACGTGACGCCGGTGCCCTTGTCCCCGGATTACGTCCTCGGCCTGGTGAACCTGCGTGGTCAGATACTCACGATCTTTGACCTCAGGGTTCGGTTGGGGCTCGAATCTCGCGCTATCGACGCGGAAACTCATAATATCGTGCTAAAATTAGACGACGTGGGCCTGCTGGTGGATGCGATAAGCGAAGTGATCATGGTCGACGAGAACGAAATCGAGCCTCCACCGGCCAATATCGGCGACATTGAGGCCTATTTCATTAACGGCGTGGTGAAACTGGAACAGGAACTGCTGATCTTCCTGTCCGCGAGAAAATTGATAAACTATCGCCAATCCGAGGGGTGAAAAGGCGAAACCGGCCGTGCTGATCATCTGTCAAGGAAATACCGCCGGGCGATCCTGGTGAAGGAGTCTTTATAAAAATGATTAAATTGACGGCTTGTATCGCGATCGCCTGCGGCCTGTCCATCGGTCTGGTCTTTGCCCCCGGGCAAATCTCCGGAGCTGAAGAAATCCAGACCTATATCGGATCATTGGCCTGCAAGACCTGTCATCCCAATGAGTACTTCCGCTTTAACCGTTTTTCCAAAAAGCCGCATTCCTACACTCAAATCAAATTGATGAAAAAAGGGCTGACCGATGATGAGTATAAAGGCTGTCTGGAGTGTCACGTCACAGGCTATGGTCGGCCCGGCGGCTTTGTTTCCGAAAGCCAAACGCCTCATCTGATGGAACTCGGGTGTGAGGCATGCCATGGACCGGGCGGCGTTCATGCTTCCAGCCAAGCGGCCAAGGACATAAAAGGTCGAGGGCGACTATCTTTGGCCGACTGCGAGAAGTGCCATCGCGAAGACCGTATTGAGGCCTTCAATTTCAGACCGTTAATATATGGCGGCGCCCACTAATCAGCCCGGAGATTAAAAATGACCGAGCCTTCAACTTTCAATCGACCTCTGTGGTTAAAGCTTCTGGTGACGATTTCACTGGTGGTGATCATCATTTTCGCCATGGCCATCTGGCAAAATATCAAGCATTCCGAAAAATACTTCCGGAGGTTGATTGAAGTTCAACAAACCCATCTGGCTGAAGCCATTGAAGGCGGCATGCACCATAACCTCTCCATCGGTAACAACAATGTTGTCCGGGAGCAGTTTGCCCAGGTCAGAATAAAAATGCCCAAAACCCAAGCCTACGTCTTTGATTTCGACCAGAAGATAACTTTTTCCACTCATACCGAGACAGTGGGAAAATCCGTCAGCTTGGTAACCGGCCATTTGAAACCGGAGGAAGCCTTGCGGACCTTGCTGACCAGTGGGCGGATTCCGGATAACCTATTGGAAAATTTTCAAGATGAAGAGCCGCAGGCGGCCGTGCTCCGGCCTATCTTCAATGAAAAACGCTGTGCGCACTGCCACGGTCAAAGTCGAAAAGTACTAGGCGGTATCATGGTGATCACTTCAGCGGACCTGTATGTCGATGCCGTCACCTCGGTCCGGAACACAAATATAACTATCGGATTGATC
>JADFXS010000006.1:33855-44139 GCA_015233515.1 Deltaproteobacteria bacterium
GATGAATTAGGAGAAATGGCGGTATGGTTCAACATTTTTTTGGAAAAACTCAAGGAGATACTAAAACGACTGACAGGTGACGTCGGACGCCTCAGTAACGCTTCGCAAGAATTATTATCGGTTTCCGGAACTCTTTCAACCAACGCTGAAACCATGGGGAAGCAGGCGGAATCGGCGACCTTGGCCGTTAAGGACACATCGGCGCACATCGAGGGTATGGCGGCCGGGGCCGAGCAGGTCAGTGTCCAAGTAGCCACCGTGGCCCGGGCCTCGGAAGAGGTCTCCGGTAAGATGACGGAGGTCGCTCAAGCCACGCAAAACGTATCCACTAATTTGAATGTAGTGGCCTCTTCGGCTGAAAAAATGTCCATCGGCGTCCGAAGCGTGGCCACGGCGGTGGAAGAAATGTACGCGTCCCTGAACGAAGTAGCTCAAAACGCCTCCCGTGGAGCGGGCATGACCTCCAAAGCCTCAGCCCGGGCCGACCAATCATCTAATATTGTCAATATGTTGGGCGCCGCCGCCAAGGAAATCGGCCAAGTGGTCGACCTTATTCGCGGTATTGCCGCCCAGACTAATCTGTTGGCTCTCAACGCCACTATAGAAGCGGCCAGCGCCGGCGAGGCCGGCAAAGGATTTGCCGTAGTCGCCAACGAGGTCAAGGAACTGGCCAAGCAAACCGCCCGGGCCACGGAAAATATCAGGGATAAAATCGAGAGTATTCAACTAAATACTGATAACGCCGTCAAAGTCATTCAAAGTATCGTTGGTTTTATCACCGAAATAGACTCCATCATGCATACTATTGCCTCGGCCGTGGAAGAACAAACCACGACAACCAATGAAATTGCCAAAAGTATCTCCGAGGTCGCTCAAGCCGCCGGGAGTGTCTCGGAAAACGTGACTTCCGCGGCCCAAGACGCGGAAAATGCGGCCGGCAATGTTCAATCCGTGGTTCAGGCGGAAAAACAGGTGGCCGGGAATATAGACGATGTGGCCAAGGTCGCGGGCTTGATCGCCCGAGAAGCCGGCGAAGCCGCTCAAAAAACCGGATTGGTTGCGGAAAATATAAGCAAAATGAACTTGACCGTTCAAACGACTATCCATAGCGCGGGCCAGACCGGACAAGCGGCCCACGACCTGGCGGCCTTAGCGGACCAATTGGAAGAAATTGTCAAACTGTTCAAAGTATAAAACTCCAGATAATTATGGAATCATCATTTTCCCTTGGATGATCAGAGGTAACGACACTGTTGACAGAAAAAATAAACGTTTTGGTCGTGAATGGGAGTGTCTTATATCGGCACTTTTACACGGAAGCATTAAACGGTATAACCTCCGTGGGAGTTTCCTCCGTGGCGGCCAACGGTAAAATCGCCTTGGCCCGCTTGACTCAAACCCCCATGGATGTCGTTTTATTCGATCTGGAAACGGACGAACGAGACACTATTGAGTTCATGAAAACCATCCGAACCAACTATCCGGACCTCGGTCTGGTGCCATTATGCGGTTTGGAAACGGCCAAGGCTGATATGGCCGTCAGAACCTTGGAAATGGGGGCGATAGATATTCTAACCAAGCCGGACCCTCACGCCGCCAACAGCTTGGCCGAGTTCCGGACCAGACTGGAACCGATCTTGCGCGCCTTCAGCGGTCGTAAACATGTCCGGCTGGCCAGACGTTTGGCCGATACACGTTCGACCAAACCTTCTGCTCCCCGAATTCAATCTCCTTTACCGTCGACGGAGGCCAAAAACATAGTGACGAAACCATGGACAGGACCGCCGGTGGTTGACCCCTCACTGCGTATCGATGTGGTGGTCATCGGCGTGTCCACCGGCGGTCCCAACGCCTTGGCGGAAGTCATCCCGAAACTCCCCAAGGACCTTGGGTTACCGATTTTGCTGGTCCAGCATATGCCTCCGCTCTTTACCGGAGCCATGGCTGAAAATCTAAATAAAAAATCCGCGATCGAAGTCCATGAAGCCATACAAGGTGAAGAAGTCGTCCCGAACAAAGTATATATCGCCCCTGGCGGCAAACATATGACCGTGGCCAACCACGCCAACGGCGTTAACAATGTAATTCGTATCATTTTGACCGACGATCCTCCGGTCAATAGCTGCCGGCCGGCCTTGGATGTCCTGTTTCAGTCCGTAGCCTTGGTTTACCCGGGCCGAATTTTAGCGACGATCATGACCGGGATGGGTAACGATGGAATGGAAGGCGTCAGGATGATGAAGGTCAAAGGTTGCTACTGCCTATCCCAAACAGAAGAAACATGCGCGGTATATGGCATGCCTCGAGCGGTGGACGAAGCCGGTTTATCCGATGAACAAGTCCCCTTGAACCAAATAGCCAGGAGAATAGAAACATTAGTTAGAAGAAAGGCGCTATAGCATTGATTATGCTTGCTTTCGGCCTCTCGGCGGCGACCTTTTCCTTGATGTGGTATTTCAGCGACAGGCGATGAATAATTTTTATCGACCAGGAGCTTATCGTCGCAAAATCCAGCAACTCGGGCTGATCATCTTCTGCATGATCACCTGCTCCGGTCTAGTGGACGACTCCGGAGCCGCGGTTTACAAATACACAACCCCGGATGGCCAAATCGGCATCACCGACCAGCCGCCCGACCGGCCTTACCAGTTGCTTCTTCCCTCGGTCAAACGCCCCAAAGGTTTTAAAAAACCGGTTGATACCGGCCGGCAATTGGATCCGTTGGTTAACCGGCAGGCCACTGACGGCCTGTTACCCTATCCGCTGCTGCTGGCGGTGATAAAAACCGAATCAAACTTCGATCCTAAAGCCACTTCGCCCAAAGGGGCCAGCGGCCTTATGCAACTCATGCCCGAAACCTGGCGACGATACGGGGTTACCGACCCTTATGATCCGGCCCAGAATATAAAGGCCGGTTCGGCATACCTAAAGGAGCAACTGAGCAGATTCAAGAATGTGGATTTAGCCCTGGCCGCATATAACGCCGGACCGGCCAACGTGGAAAAATATAAGGGAGTTCCGCCTTTCGAAGAGACACGTCGTTACCTTAAAATGGTAAATTGGTACTATGATTTTTACCAAAGAGAAAAGAAACTTGTGGTTTTGCCCGGAGCATCCGAAGCGTTTGACCGTGGAGCACAAGCCCTGCAAGCCGGCGATGTCCAACAGGCCGCCCGGAAATACCTTCAGGTTGTTGAAGCATTTCCCAGTTCACCGGAAGCCAACTATAATTTAGGTCTGGCTTACGAAAAGGCCGGCCGGACTCCGAAGGCCATCGCTCAGTACAATAAAACCATTGCCTTGAATCCGTACTTCAAGGAAGCCTACTACAACCTGGCGATACTTTATGAAAAAATCGGCAAGGACCAACTGGCCGTCCAGACTTGGCAATCCTATTTACGCTATGAAATCAAACCCGAGGAAATACGCTTGGTCGCCAATTACGTCAAAGAGCTTCAATTATTGATCAAACAGAATTAAAGCTTCCCGCGTCCGGCTACGGGAAATGCGCTCGCTTACATGTTCAACCCTCAGGCACCCATAGCTCGGCGACAATTTTCCATTCCTCCCGCCCCGAGCTGGTCGTAACCAGCTTAAAAATCAAAACCACGCTACCATCATCGCTTTGCGTTCCCCTTTGCAGCTTATAATTGAATACCGCGGCGGCCTGGCTGGGCTGCTCAGGGTTTATCAAGCAAACCACATCGCTGAGTGACGACGATAGCGGACCGTTGCGATCGATAGTTTGCTTAATCCAGGTTTGAAGCGTTTTTTTAACGTAAGTCTTGATTTTATTGCCACCATCCGCCACATAGGTGAATGGTTCCCCATGAAGTTGGACGAGACGGTCGATATTTTTACCCCGCCAGGCCGAATCCCACTCTGCCACCAGTTTTTTAATCTCTTTGACTTTTTGGACGCGACCCGAGTCCGTCTGATTATCCGCGGCCGTGATCACC
Source organism: Deltaproteobacteria bacterium (assembly GCA_015233515.1). The sequence continues at coordinate 37,815 of JADFXS010000006.1, forward strand.
ACCGGTAAAACTCCGGCGAACCCCCGTTCACCCACCAGCGACCATAATTCCGGGCCCGGTTTGATCCGTTCCTTATCAGCGAGGGGATAAGCAAATACAAAGCTGTTCTTTTTTAAAGTCACTCCCAAAATATACAAACCCGAGGATGTCGTCGGAGTGGTTTTGAAATCCATTTTCAAAACCGCCTGCCGATCTCCCCCGGACCATAAACGACCGGCGCCGGTTTGCCGATCGATCGTCACTACTTGATGGCCCATGGGCAAAACCACTACTTCCGGAGGCGGGACCGGTTTCTGTGACAAAGCCTCGGAGGACGGTCCGGGCGAAGTCTGTTTGGACAAGTCCGAACCGGCGGGAGGCGACTTGGCGAGGCTTTCCTGGTTTCGCAAGGGACCAACCATGGTGGGAGCCGTCCCCAGGGCCGCCCCCGGATCATTCTTGAACCAATTGCTCAAACCGGTCTGCGGTATTGTCGACGAGATTGACGTATCCTCTGGTTTACTCTGACTTGCGGGTCGCATCCACCAATAAATCGCTATCCCGCAGATCAACAGGATACAAGCGACGGCCACCAGCGCTGATTTATTCTTTTTGATTGCCTGAGTATTTATGAACGAAATGGTTCGCACCGGCGGCAAATCGTTTTTCAAGCTGGCCATCGCCTTCTGGAAATGTGATAGGTCGGCTGTTTTTTCACCGGCGATGGTTGCGGCCATGAGTGTTCTTTCAGCGATCAGATTTATAAACTTAGGTCGGCCTCCACTAGCCTCGTGAATTCGGTTCAATACTATGGCGGATATGGCTTCGCGGTCCCGACGGCCGGCCACTTCCAACCGATGCTGGATATATTCAACGGTTTCACCCGCGGATAATGCCGATAACTTTAGAGGCGGTTTCGGTTGATCGGCTTGGCCGGCGGCGGAGCCTGAAAACAGCCAATCCAGTTCATTGTTAGAAAAAACAGCTAGTTTGAATAATTTTTCCGACGCGGCCAAAGCGGCCAGTTCCTGGACAAAATCGCGGGTCAGCGCCGACAATGCCTGAGCGTCATCAATCACCAGCAAGTAATTCTGGCCCTCGCGCCGGTCAAATTTCATTTTCATGATCAAACCAGCGGAGAGATTGTCCGGAGTAGGTCCTTCCAAAGGCAGCGACCCTAAACGCCATTGTTTCACCAGGGCCCGAACAAGCTCCTGAGGCGTCAGATAGGGGTTCAAAACCACGGCCACCCGCCAATCACCGGTAATCTTCCCCTCTAAAACACGGATCAGCAAGGTTTTACCCGTCCCCAGGTCGCCAACAACCTGAACCACGGGTTCGCCGGAGGCTAATAAGGATAAAATGGATTCTAGAAGCTGCTCATGTGTCCGGTCGGCATAGTAAAAAGACGGGTCCGCCGTCTGTTGGAAAGGAGCTGACTTGAGTTTGAAATTTTGTTCGTAATCCATTACTTCCGTGCCGTTATATTACACTCGGTCTTCATCTGACAATCCGGTTCGCGTGGCCGAATTCCATAAGTCATGTTCGCCGCGACCAGCCGCTTGGAAGGCGCGCGGTGCTGGATTATAGCTTGCCGCGGCCAGCTACGAGGTCAGCTTTCGCCTATATGTTCAAGTCAAGCCTTCCCACATGTCGGTATCGATGATGCCGATTTTTATCGCTTCTTTAACCAGCTCCAGACGATCTTTAATTCCGAGTTTTTTCATGATGTTGGTTCGGTGTTTTTCAATGGTTTTCGGGCTGACCGACAATAAGTCGGCGATTTGATTAGTCGAGTTTCCCTCCGCCACCAGGCGGAAAACTTGCTGTTCCCGTTCGCTTAAAAGATCATACCCTTTAATCGCCGGTTTTTCCCGTCGACTCTTCAAATAACCGGAAATGACCTCAGCTTTGATCTTGGAACTTAAAAAATACTCACCACGATTGGCCGCGCGAACAGCCTGAATGACATCGGCCGCCGGCGAAGCCTTGAGAACGTAACCTAGAGCTCCGGATTCCAGGGCGCGATGAACCATGGATTCTTTGCCATACATCGATAAAACCACAATTTCGCTTTCCGGAACCGTCTCCTTGATCAACCCCACAACTTCCAGGCCACTGACCCCAGGCATGGCCATATCCAGGACAACCACATCCGGTCTGGTGGCGCGGACTATTTCCAGAGCCTCCAGACCATCCGAGGCTTCGCCCAATAACTCCATATCCGGTTCACGGCTTATGATCTGACGAATTCCTTCGCGAACCACGGTATGGTCGTCAGCGATGATGATCCTTATTTTTTTCATCGCTCACTCCTCCCCGGATGCTTGTTTCCGGGTTTGTGAGATTTTCGAAGATGCCGCAGCCCGTCTGGCTTTCACTATACTCTAAATCGAGGCTTCAATAACGCTAGTTTTATAATCAGTGTGGAATGCCGGACCAGAAATTTTAGCCCGGATCGAGGAGGGCGGGATTTTGAGCCGGAGGAATACCGATGTATTTTGAGGACTTCAAAATCGAGCCCGCCAGAGGCGGACCAGCCCGACCAAGAGCAGGGCCGCAAGGACAGTTCCGCCTTCATCTCATCGTTAATCGGCATTCGATTAATCCAGATCATCGGACCAGACCGGATCAACTCCGGCCGGGATAGTGACTCGGATAGTGGTTCCCTTGCCGGTTTGGCTACGAACTTCCAAGGATCCGCCGGCAGCGGCGGCTCGCTCCTTCATGGACACCAGGCCGATGCCTCTTTTTCCGGAAACATTGGTGGGCCAAGGCTGATCCATTTCAAAACCTCGGCCGTCATCACTGACGACCATTATGACATTTGGATAGCTATATGTTAATTTCACTACCGCTCGTCCGGCTCCGGAATGCTTGACCGCGTTGTTCAACGCTTCCTGCAATATTCTATACAAGGAGATTTCCGCCTGGGGACTGATTTTTTTATTTTTAAATCCCACGGCTTCGAATTCGATTTCCACATTGGGCAGCCGCTCACGGTAGTCTTTGATAAACGAGCCCACGGTCGAGACAAGTCCTAAATGATCCAACATATCCGGTCGGAGTTCACCGCAAATATTACGCAAGCTTTCCGCAAGCTGCTCTATCATTTTCATGAGTTTTACAGCTTGGATTTTTTGGTCCCCTTGGTCCGGCGACAGGGAATTGAGTAAGGCATCCACTTGCAGGTGAAGTCCGGTCAAGGCCTGGCCGAATTCATCGTGCAAATCAGCCGCCAACCGACGTCGTTCATCTTCGATGCCGACAATCAATCGACGGCTGAGATTACGAATTTCATCTTCAGCCAGACGTCGCCTGGTAACATCCCGAATGTAGACCATGTTCAGCATCTCGCCGTGGTACCAGATCGCCGTGGCGCTGACGGCGATATAAAGAGGTGTGCCGTCTTTCTTCAAGCCTTTGAAATCGTAACGTGATGGGGCCGGTCGGCCGGATTGCCGGTCTCGACTATAGGTCAGGACTCTCTCCCGGTCATCCGGGTGAACGATAGCGGCCAGGCGCAAATCAATGACGTCGCTTCGCCGGCGGTATCCCAAAATTTTTGCTAACTGAGTATTACCCCAGATGATTTTTTCATCTTTTATCATCATTATTCCATCGGAAGAGTATTCGATGGCTAAACGATAGCGTTCCTCCGACTCACTCAACTGGGCTTCGGCCACCTGACGCGCGGCGATTTCTTTTTCCAGCGCGGTGATCTTTTCTTCCAGTTCAAGAGCGTGCTTCATAACCAGGGTTTCGCTTTCCTGGTAATAATCTATCCGCCGCATCAAATCTTCGGGCCTGGCTCTCAAGCCGGCCAGGATATCGGCGTACATACTGCGAAGTTCCTCGGCTTCCCTTTGATTATAAAACTCCGATCGAGCCAAGGTCCGGTGGGCCGAAGCGGCCCCGATGGACGCCCCGAGAGCGGTTTCCACGGCATGATACAGTTCGGCCAATTGAACAATGGAAGCGAGTTTTTTATTTGACAATCCTAGATCATAAAAACATTTTTCCATCAGGGCCGCGGCCTGGTCCTTCTCGAAATATCTAGACAAAAGTTCGTTTATGATTCTCCGTTTTTCCATTAATGGAATAATAGCCATTCTGCGACGATATGACGATAACCTGGCGGGGCCGGCCATGACTCCGACAAAAGCTTCGGCCTCACTGATACTTTCCTGGCTGGGATTACCCAGGAGACTACCCAGAACATAACCGCCGGCATTGAAAAAAAAGCTCCAGAAGATAGTATGGGCTTCGGGGTCCAGATCGGAGAGTCCGAACAGTTGTTCCGGTCGGAGCCAACCCATTCCCCACGGTCCTTGATCCAGGATACCCGTGGCTGAAGGCCAGGTGCTGCGAATCATGGCCGGTAAGAGCATGGTATATGACCAGACGAGAAATCCGGCGATCAATCCGCTGAAAGCTCCTGTTTTATTCCCGGACCGCCAATATAATCCCCCGATCAAAGCCGGCGCCAACTGCAAAATAGCCACAAAGGAAATCATGCCGATATCCGCCAGACGAAACCGCTCCCCGACCGCTTGCTCAAAACAATATCCCAGGGAGACAACCACTCCGACCGCCAGCCAGCGGCACTGTAACAGATGACGTTGGATAAAAGCCAATCGCGGCAAGCGGTCTCCCAACGGGAGGAGCAAGTGATTACTGATCATGGTGGCCAGGGTCATGGAGCATATCAGGATCATGCTGGTGGTCGCGGAAAATCCTCCGATAAAAACCAGGAGAGCCATCAGTTTATGGCCATGAATCAAAGGTAATCTCAAAATGAAAGTATCAGCCTGGTAGATTGGTAAACCTTGCTGCAAGCCGGCCAAGGCGATGGGATATATGAACAGGTTTATCATAAAAAGATATAGAGGAAACAACCAGATGGCATAACGAATATGTCTCGGGCTCTGGTTTTCCACCACGGCCACGTGAAACTGTCTCGGCAGAAATAAAACCGCGTTGGCCGAAACCAACAAATAGCTTACCCACAAGGAAAAAGGAATAACGCTCATGGGTGAACCAAGGTGCGGACTGGAGAGAGGTTGATTGGCGGCGCGCAGCAAAATATCGTCAAAGCCGTCGTTTAAATAATAAACGACATAAATTCCCACGGCCAGCAGGGCCACCAGCTTGACTATGGATTCCACCGCCACGGCCATGACGATACCTTCATGACGTTCGGTAGGGATCAAACGCCGCACGCCCAAAACAATAGTAAAAAGAATCATCAGGCCGACCACGATGGCGCCGACATGCGCATTTATCCAGGTTTGAGTTTCGCCGGTGCTTTGAGTGATCACGGCAAAGGTGGCCAGAACCGCCTTGATCTGTAGAGCCACATACGGGACACAACCGACCAGGACGATGAAGGTCACCAGGGCGGCCAAACTCTCGGATTTGTCATATCTGGTACTGATAAAATCAGCGATGCTAGTGATGCGTTGCGTGGATTTGATCAGGACCATTTTGCGCAGAATGGCCCCCCAAAAAACAGCCGACAGTGTGGGTCCTAGATAAATCGCCGTGAACAACAAGCCATGGGTGGCGGCCAAGCCGACGCCGCCAAAAAATGTCCAGGATGAACAGTAAACCGCCAGGGACAGGGAATACACTAGGGGGTTATTGACCGGGTTCGGTCCGAGGCGGGCTTTGCGTTGGGTCCACAAGGCCAGGCAAAACAACAGACCCATGTATACGCAAAAAATGCCGATGACTGACGGCCCGGAGAGCATTATTCTTCCATGGGTCCCGCGGCCCTTTCGTTCTTGCCGGAAAAACCGGCGCCGATCAAAGCCAAAATTAGGATCAGCACCGCCCAGCATACGAAATAATAAATATACACGCTTCGAGCCGACCAGGGCTCTTTGCCGGTCCAAAACGGCCAGCAAAACGCGGCCAATCCGATTACGGCCACCAGAACCCATGCCGCGGGCCGGGAGAAGAACTGTTTCAACTTGGACGGTTTCAGGTCATTTGAGTTGCTTGGCCGTTCATTGAAAGCTGATTCGGTCCTATTCATCCGACGACCTGCCTTATGCAACTAGAATTCAGTCGAGGACAGAGCTTGGTAATTTATCCCATGAATGTTAAACTTATATCAATTTTAAACTATTATCGCAAAAAAAATGAGGCGGCCGATACGGTCGCCTCATCTAGGTCGATTATTGACGAAGGATATTATCCTAAATCCACCATCAAATCGCGGATAGGGCGCGTAAATCCTAGGTGAAACGCGAAGTTGGACCGATTTTGGCCCGCAGGCGTATTCATCATACGTCGAGGAGCCAAAATCGGGAAACGAGCGTTGCAGCCAGGAGTTACGTGC
>JADFXS010000098.1 GCA_015233515.1 Deltaproteobacteria bacterium
GCACTGATATAATTAGATAATCCTCGAAAATACCAGGGATTCTCTTAAACTCCAGCCAGAGTAATTGTGGAATTAGCTGAGAAAAAGAAAGCCTGGGATTTCGCCATCATCGTATTGGAGAAGCTCCTTCTGCGCCCTGGGCCTGCCCAGGATACCTTACAAATAAGGCTGAATCTATTCGATGCAAACCTGAAGCTTAAGCGCTTACGGGAAGCAATTGAGATCGGTGAGGCGATACTCTACAATAGTGAAGAGCTTAAGCTTTTAAACGAAGTGAACAGGGAAGTGCTACTTGCCCAAATGATTCAGGCGAGACTCGATCGAAGTGAGTTTTCCGATGCATTATTTCTCGTGCGCACATACCCAAACATTCCTAAAACGCCTGAATTCAAGTTGGGGCTGGAGGCGGAGGTCTATCTAAAGAATCAGCAGGCTGAAAACGCTATTGCGTCGGTCCTCGCTGGTGTTAAAATGCTGAAATCACTGACACCAGAGTATTACGCCAAGCTTTTTATATATCTAATTCAAATCGATAAGTTGATCCCTTTTTCTCTCTCCTCGGAGCCGAGAATTAGCGCAGAGTCTTTCGTCAAGTTCAGGGAGGAAGAGAGATGGTACTATGTGGGGGAAGGCGACCAGCTCGACGCGATTAAGATACCCCCTACAGATGACCGATTTGACCAGTTCTCTGGCAAGGCTGTCGGAGATACGATCTTATTTGAATTCAAATACCGCGTGAAATCAGAAGAACACATCATTGAGATTATTCTCCCAATAGATAAATATATTTTCTGGCAGGCTTGTCATTGTTTTAAGCAACTCGTCGCTCAAGGGAATCTGGATGGCGTCGAGATGATCGAGGTCCCAAAGAATGGAGACACAATCGACCCGATGAATATTATTGCCTGGCTGAAGGATGAAAGGGAAGGCAGACGCGAATTTTTTGATCTTTACTGCAGTCAAATGATCCCATTGGCATTTTTGGCTATAAATGAGGGTGGTCTGGCAAGTGCAATCGGGCTTATCCAAAATGAAGAGAGAGGGTTCGTACGATGTAGCTCCGGAGACATCAATGAGTTCAACCAACAGAAGGAAGTGGCAAAAGGAATCATTGCAGGCACTCCTTTCTATATAGATGGCACATCTGCCTTAATTATGTCCGAATTTGGTTTACTTCTGGAGATCCATCAGCACGTGCCGAATCTTAGAATGCCGCAGTCGGTCATAGCCATGCTCCTAGAATGCAAAAAGAGATTCCTCTGTATTCCCAGCCATAAAGGATATCTGCAGTATGTCAAAGGAAAGGTGCGTGTGGTTCCGGTGAGTCCGGATAGCTGGGAGCCATTGCGGAAGAGAATTGGCGATACAGTGAGATTAGTGGAATCTAAACCAGAGCGCGTGGAGGTGATCTCATCTGCTAGTAAGGCAGATTGCTCTTCCGAGCAACAGGTCCCTGCAGAATTATGTGATGCCTGTATTCTGGCTCAAAAACATGGTACGCCGATTCTCACCGAAGATTTTCTTTACCTTCAGGTGAATAACATGGAGACGAAAAAAAGCGTGCCTCAGTACTGCTCGACTATCGCTCTAATACGGGTATTGTATGAGCAAGGCAAAATATCATTCGAGACATATTTGAAATTTTTCAGCTATCTTTCCAATTATCGTTTCAGGTTTCTGCACATTAACATCGACGATGTTCAAAAAGCCGTATTCGGCGACAGCCCTATCGCCAATGTACAACTCGGAAAGATACAGTTGCTCAACTTTCCGCTTACACTGTCACAGGACTACTGCGTGCCGTTTGGCATTTCGTTCAGTATGGTGGCAAGATTCTTGTTACGGATTGTGGTTGATGTGACAGTTGTACCAGAGTTAGCGGAAATTATCTTTGCAGAAATTCTAAGCGCCTTTCCTAGTGATAAAGATAAGAGAACTCTGGGAAGAGCTTTTTTGTCATTCTGCGAGAGAGAAGTCGAAAAAATGCAGAGGATATTATTCATTGGGAGTATGGCACAAAACAAGATCAGGAGCCTTTCCCAGTTCACTGAACTTTATAAAGATAGTAGTAGACTATGGACTCCGTCAAAAGCCCAAGCTTAAAATATCGCTTTCGACAGTAGCTGATTGGGTAGGATGTGCAGAATACAAGGGAACGCCCATGACATTATACTCATTCATTGGCCCTCAAGCCGAAGCTTCTCGACTTTATAAACAATGGCGGAAAATATCGGCTTTGAGGAGCCGGTGGAAAATCTTTTCCTCAGAAAAAAAAGCTCGTGAATGACCTGGCCGGTCATTCACGGGTCTTGAGTAGCCATATAATCAGGTTAATTTCGGCGGCTTCTTCTCGCGTTATTCAATCAACGCGGCGAAGAATTGGCCGAAAACCCGAAGTCAGTTAAATCAGATTCTATCCTTCACCGTCTGTCCCATGGAGCCGAGGGTGTCCACCACGTGGATGCCCGCAGCCTTCAGCGCCGCCAGCTTGTCCTTGGCCGAGCCGGATTTGCTGGAATATGTCGCCCATTAGTTGGGACTGTTGGACGCCTTGCAGATTCTCCCATTCCTCAAATAGAAACTGGTAATCAAGGGCGGCACGGCCTTGAATCTCTTCGTTTTTGATCTGCCTCGGCTCTCCGTTGGCATCGATCTGAATTGGTTGGTAGCCGGAGATCGCGATGACATGCTCGCCGAGCGTCTAAAGGTCGAACTGGCTGTTCCAGCAGTCTTCGCCCGGGAGGGCTTCACCGTCAGACGGATGCCTGAAGGACACGCCGGAGGCGAGTGGGCTTTGCGGTATGAAAACGCCCCGGCCGGAGCGGCCGCTTCGAAATAGCCCCTCAACGTCTAAAGCCTGGGCGAGCTCGTTCGCCTCTGCCTCGACCTCGACCATGAGAAGCATACCGCGGTGAACCCGGTGCGAATGACGCCGCTTCGCGGCTGAGCCGCATCTAGCCGGCCGCCTTGGCCATATCCTGGCTCGGAGGGACTCCGAACTTGCGCGCGTATTCGCGGCTGAACTGGCTCGGGCTCTCGTAACCGACATCAAAGGCGGCGGTGGTGACCGATGCGCCGCTCGTCTTCAGGAGTCGCCGCGCCTCGAGCAGGCGAAGCTCCTTTTGGTATTGCAGCGGCGTCGTGGAGGTGATCGTCTTGAAGTGCTCATGGAATGACGACACGCTCATTCCGACTCGTCGCGCGAGATCCTGGATCATGATCGGCGAACTGATGTCGCCGCGGATGTGGCTGATAGCGCGGGCGATGGCGCTCGCGTTGCTGTCGTGTCGAATGAGACTGCGAAGCATTCCGCCAAACGGAGCCATCAACAAGCGGTAGTGGATCTCCTTCGAGGTGAGCGGACCGAGCACCTTCGAGTCCGCGGGCGAGTCGGCGAGCGCCAGGTATCGACGCAAAGCATCCAGCAGCCCGGGATCCGCCCGATGCGTCTCCGCCGCGCGAGCGCGCTCGTTGTCGAGCGCCGACTCCGCGACCTCGTCGTAGAGGCTCCTGATGGCGGCAATGTCTACCTCGAAGACCAGCGCCAGGTACGGAGCCTTGGTGATTCTGGAGCAGACGGGCAGGTCGTGACTCACGAGGAGGCACTCCCCCGGGCCGAACGACAAGGTCCGTTCTCCGATGGAGACCTGTTTCTCGCCTTGGAGGATCAGGCATAGGACAGGCTCGTACAAAGAGGCTTCCAACGAACTCGGGGATTCCTGCCTGAGGAGCAGGAGACCATCCAGCGGCGTGGCTTGTTGATGGCCGTTTTCCGCGGCCGGTACACGGCGAAAAGCTTGTTCGACGAGTCCTTCCAAGGGCATGCTTCGGCCTCCGGTGACATCCTGAATCATCTCGCGCGGGACGGAGCGCATTATGCCGGAATACGTAGGATTAGGCAAGCGATTTGAAGGAACCGGCAGGCGCCGCGGTCCCGCGCTGTAGTATGGTCTTTCCATATCAAGTGCTCACCCCGGCTTGACCGCGGGTTGTGCTGAAAAGAAACGCGCCATTACCGTCATTTCGACCGCGGGGAGAAATCTCTATTCTTATGAGAACTGCCTTTTGGCCATGGAGATTTCTCTTCGCGGCTTATAGCCGCTCATCGAAATGACATTCTATGCGCATTTGGGAGTAACTAAAGCAAGTTAGCCGATTCCGAGAAGTTGTTTCTTAGGAGTTCCAAGGAGAAGCAAATGAAAACCCGAACACTGACAGCAGATGTCGAAATCCCGTACCTTGGTTTTGGAACGTATCTCATCGCCGCCGATGAGGCGGCCGGAGCGGTGAGTGAGGCCATTCGTGCCGGTTACCGGCACATCGACACCGCGGAGGGCTACCAAAATGAATCGGGCGTCGGTGCTGGAATCCGGCAGGCGCTCGAGTCCGAGGGGCTGGCGAGAAGCGATCTCTTCGTCACCACGAAGCTCTGGCCCGGGAACCCGGCGTGGGGGCAGCCGGCGAAGACCACTGAGTCAACGGTGACATCGCTCCACGAGAGCCTCGAACGGCTGGGCTTGGACTACGTCGACCTTTACTTGATCCATGCACCGTTCGAACGAGACCAGAGACTCGCCCAGTGGCGTGGGCTCGTCGAGCTGAAACGGCAGGGAAAAACGCGGGCGATCGGCGTGAGCAACTTCAGCATCAAGCACATCGATGAGCTGAAGGCCGCGGGCCTGCCCACGCCGGTTGCCAACCAGATCGAACTCCATCCGTGGTCGCAAAAACCCGAACTGGTTCGATACCTCAACGAAAGCGCCATCATACCCATCGCGTACAGCAGCCTGGTTCCGCTCTCTACCTGGAGAACCGCCGCGGGGCAGGACAGCGCGAAGACGGACCGGATGAAGGCCGACGGTGAGCAAGCGGACGCCCCATTCAAGGTCATGGCTGGGAAGTACGGCGTGAGCGAGGCCCAGGTCCTGCTGCGTTGGGCCATCCAGAAGGGTTATCCGGTGCTGCCGAAAAGCACCAATCCTGACCGTATTCGGAAGAACGCCGACATCTTCGGCTTCAATATCGACGGCCAGGACATGGCGGCGATCGAGAAGATGGACCGTGGCGACGGAGTGGCCTGGGCCACGGGCGATCCCACGAAGGTTCCATGAGCCGGCCCGTGAGGGTATCAGGGCTATAAAGCAGGTCAATCTTGGATCGCAAGACCTTCGTGGGCCGGCAATCGGTTTGGGCTGCATCGATCTCTACGATCAGCATCTTTTGGACCCCGAAACATCGAAAAAATGGAGGCTTCGCTATGACCAAACACCTCACGAAGAAAAAAGCTGAAGAAATAGAAGCTAGCAGCAAAAACAAAGAACTTCTATTTGGTGAACCGGAAGATCCAACACGCCGCGAAGCCATAAGAGCGGTTGTCTTGGGCGGCGCGACTGTAGCGGCATCCTCTGTTTTAGGCGCCGGGACGGTCTTCGCCCAGGATAAACCTTCCGGATCAGCCAAGAAAGAATTGGCCGGTAAGACCGCCTTTATAACAGGTGGGGCAAGGGGCATCGGCTTGGCAACCGCTGAAGAAATGGCCAAGGCCGGCGCAAATGTCGTGCTCTATGATATCGCCTCGGGACAAATTCCCCATGTGGGCTATCCTGTGGCAACCGAGAGCGACTTGCAATCGGCTAAAGCTAAAATTGAAGGGTTGGGCGTCAAATGTCTTGCCTTTAAAGGCGATGTCAGAAACCGTGGGGAACTGGAAAGTGCCATGGCCAAAGCGGTCGCAACCTTCGGCGGCCTGGATATTGTCGTTGCCAATGCCGGCGTTACGCAAGCCGGAAATATCGAGGAATTTTCCGATCAGGAAATAAGCGTGATCTTCAATATTAATGTAGCCGGTGTCGTGAAAACCACTCAGGCCGCGGCTCCGTTTATGAAGAAACAAAAATCGGGCCGGATTATATACATTTCTTCGGGATTGGGCCGCATGGGGAATGAGCTTTTTCCCATTTACGTATCCTCTAAATGGGCTGTTATAGGTTTTGCCAAAAGCGCGGCCCTCGCTTTTGCTCAACACAATATAATGTGTAATACGGTTTGCCCGGGATTGGTTCACACAAAACTGTTCGATAACGAGTATACCCTGAAAAAAATGGCGCCGCATAACCCAACCATAGAGACCGTTTGGGAAATGCTGAAAGGCGGCAATCCAATTCCAATGGGATATTACGAGCCGATCGACATTGCCAAAGCGGTTATATTCTTTGCCGGAGAGGCGACGGCCAAGGTTACAGGCGAAGTATTTGATATCAGCTTCGGGACTAATGCCAGAAATATCGGCTGAGCGGAGTTTGAAAATACATTGAAATCGGCTTTTTTCCCTCCGCCATTCTATTTTTCTTTTCCTCCGAAAAAAACCCGTGAATGAACCTGACCGGTCATTCACGGGTCTTGAGTAGCCATATAATCAGGTTTCGGTGGCTTCTCCTCGCGATAATCAAGCGACGCGGCGAAGAATCAGCCGGAAACCCGAAGTCGGTTGAATCAGATTCTATCCTTCACGGTCTGGCCCATGGCGCCCAAAGTATCCACCACGTGGATGCCCGCGGCCTTCAAAGCCGCCAGTTTGTCCTTGGCCGAACCGGATTTACCGGAAATGATCGCTCCGGCGTGACCCATGCGGCGGCCGGGAGGGGCGGTCTGGCCGGCGATGAAGGCAAAGACCGGCTTCTTGAAGTGGGCGCTGACGTATTCCGCGGCGTCCTCTTCGGCGCGTCCGCCGATTTCACCGATCATGACCACGGCTTCGGTCTGGTCGTCTGCGTTGAACTTCTTGAGGATGTCCGTGAACGACTGACCGATGATGGGGTCGCCGCCGATGCCCACGCAGGTGGACTGGCCCAGACCGGCTCGGGTGAGCTGATCCACGACTTCATAGGTCAGGGTCCCGCTGCGGGAAACCACGCCGATGCTGCCCGGACGGTGAATGTTGGCCGGAATGATGCCTAGTTTGGCCTGACCTGGAGTGGTCAAGCCCGGGCAGTTGGGGCCGATCAGGACGGTTTGCCGTTCCTTCAAATAATGCCAGACCTTGGCCATGTCCAGAGCCGGGATACCTTCGGTGATGCAGACCGCCAGGCCCAGGCCGGCGTCGGCCGCTTCCATGACCGCATCCGCGGCCAGGGACGGCGGAACGAAAATGACGCTGGTATTGGCCCCGGTTTGTTCCTTGGCCTGCTTGACGGTATCGAAAACCGGAACTCCCAGGATGTTTTGTCCACCTTTGCCGGGGGTGACTCCACCGACGACCTTGGTGCCGTATTCCAACATGCGTTCCGTATGGAACCGACCTTCCGAGCCGGTAATGCCTTGAACGATGACGCGGGTGTTTTTATCAGCCAGGATACTCATGTTACTGCCTCACAACCGCGGCCACCTTCTGGGCCGCGTCTTTCAGGTCGCCGGCGACGCTGAAGGTCAGACCGGATTCGTTTAACAGCCGGCGGCCTTCATCCACGTTGGTCCCTTCCAGACGGATAATGATCGGCACCTTGACTTGCACCTGGGACGCGGCTTCGATGACGCCCTTGGCCAGGATGTCGCAGCGGAGGATACCGCCGAAGATGTTGATCAGGATGGCCTTGACCCGCTGATCGGCCAGGATGATACGAAAACCGTTGGCGATCATTTCCGCGTTGGCGCCGCCGCCGACATCCAGGAAGTTGGCCGGTTCCGCCCCGGCCTGCTTGATGAGGTCCATGGTGGCCATGGCCAGACCCGCGCCGTTGACCATGGCGCCGATATTGCCGTCCAGGCGGATATAGTTGAGACCGTATCTCGTGGCTTCCAGCTCCAGGGCATCCACCTCGTGGGGATCTTCCAGGGCTTTTATTTCGGGATGACGGAACAATCCGCTGTCATCAAAGGTTATTTTACCGTCCAGGGCCAGGAGCCGGTCGTCGCTGGTCAGGATCAAGGGGTTGATTTCCACTAAAGAGGCGTCCAGGTTCGCGAACAACTGGTAAGCCTTGGCGAAAAAGTCCGCGCCGCTGCGCAGCAGCGATCCTTCCAAGCCCAGATTCCGGGCCAGATTGCGTCCTTGGAAAGGAAGCAACCCCAAACGCGGATCCACAGGTTCCTTGAAAATCAAATGCGGGGTTTTTTCCGCCACTTCTTCTATATCCATGCCGCCGGCCGGGCTGACCATAAAAACCGGTTGGGCGATGGCGCGGTCCAAGGTCAATCCGACGTAAAACTCTTTCTTGATGGCCTGACCTTCTTCGATAAGAACTTTACGGACTAACTGACCCTGCGGGCCGGTTTGATGCGTAACCAGTTGGAAGCCTAAAAGAGCCTGGGTCGCGGCCGGGACCTGATCCTGACCGTCAACGACCTTGACTCCGCCGCCTTTTCCACGGCCGCCGGCGTGAATCTGCGCCTTGACCGCCAGTTTTCCGGGCTTGAGCCGGGCGGCCACTTCCCGGGCCTGGTCCACGGTTTCGGCCATGCCGCCGGTCGGAACCGGGAGGCCATACTGCTTGAATAAATCCTTGGCCTGGTACTCGTGAATCTTCATGCCACACCAATCCTTAATAAATTATAATAGATCGACACAGGGATATATATCCTAGGCTTCGGGATCAGGGCAACGGTTTTATGTCGTTGAAACGCGAATTACTTTCCGGCGGATGTCGGTTCAAGTTCCAGGCGTATTCACCATACGTCGAGGAGCCACCGGGCAATGCCCGCAACCACTACGAAATGATTGCCATCATCGAATGTGACCGGTAACCAGGTTCGAGCGGGCCATTGAGTGCGAGACCGTCCCGCCAAGCGTGGCCGCCGGGAGTTACGTGCCTCAAGGTCCGCAAGTGGTGAACTATGGGTTATGGCTGAATAATGGAGATAAAGCATCCGCCGTTGTCGCCGCCGGTGCTCCCGTCAACCAACAAGGGGGTGACTAAAATGTTGACCGAGGCTAAATTGGAATCCTGCAGGCCGTCATTGGCCTTCCAGGTAAAATTATCCAGGCCGACATACCCGGCTGTGGGTGTATAGATCAAGTTGGGAGTGGAGCCGGAAAGGGTTCCGTGGGTCGGATTAGTGACAATTGTATAGGTCAAGGCGTCGCCCTCCGCGTCGGTCGCATTTAAGATAATGGCCAAAGTCGAGCTTGTTTTCGTGGCCAGGTTCTGACTGACCGCCACCGGGGCGTGATTAATAAAAGCATAAGCCGCGCCCTGGCCCGTATGGCCTCCGATCTGTTTATTACAAGCTCCGATCACGATGTCACCGCCATTAACGGCGGCCGAGAGACCGAAACTGTCATCGCTTGTTCCATTGGAAGCGGCCAGTTTTTGGACCTGCCCCCAGCTATTGGTTCCACCCTGATTTCTATAGTAGACATAAACCGCGCCTTGGCCCGCGTTGCCTCCGATATTTTTGTTAGAGGCCCCAGCCACGCGATCAGCCAGAAGCAAGTCGTCGGCAGAGGCGGCAAGGCCTGCGC
>JADFXS010000099.1 GCA_015233515.1 Deltaproteobacteria bacterium
GCAAACAATTGCTAGATTAATAGCCCATGCCTGTCCAGCGGACATAGCGGTCAACCCGTTTGTTTTTGGCGATTTCCAAGAGGACCTTGGCCATGTCCTGGAAATCTTCGGAATAGATGGTTTCGCCGCCTAAACCGGCCATGAAGGAGGTGACCAGAGGCCTTTGATCCAGATCATAGAGAGAAGCCCGGAGTTCATGAACTAAATTGCCGCCCCTCATGGCTCCGCCATAAGAGGTGCTCGTCTCCACGCTACCTACGACCTTTACATGGCCCAGGGCTTCGGCGATCTGGTGAGTCGGCCAGGGGCGGACCCAGCGCAGGCGGCACATACCGGCCTTGACTCCGCTGTTGCGTAGGGCATCGACTGTTTTTCGACAAGTGTTGGCATGAGCCCCTTGAATAAAGAACGCGATTTCGGCATCTTCCAATTTGTACTTCTCGAGGAACGGATCGTAATTCCGGCCAAAGATAGCGTTGAAATCCGCAGTAGCTTTTTCAATGACCTTGGGAACATCCAGGAAGACTATTCCTCTCAAGGCATCCATCGGCGCGCCCTGATCGGGTTTGATTTGCGGGCCGTGGGAGACCGGGCATTCCGTGCTCAAGGGATGGGGCGCTTTATACGGTGGGAGAAATTCCTTGACCTGGCCTGGGTCGGCCACGATCACTTTGTCGGGAATATGAGAAATGAAATAACCGTCCTGGCAGACCATCTGGGGGAGCATTATCTGGGGGTCTTCGCCGACCCGATAGCCGATCAGGGTGTTGTCAAAGACTTCCTGGGGGCTGCAGGCCCAGCCTAACAACCAGCCTTGATCGCGCGTGGACATGGCATCGGTGTGTTCGGATCCGAAATCACCCGGAGGGTCCAAGGTCCGGTCGGCAATGGCCATCTGAACCGGATACCTGGAGCCGGCCATGGGGCTGTAGACTTCCATGGCGTAGGTCACGCCGACACCGGCGCTACCGGTGTAAGCTCGAGCGCCGGCCGCGGAAGCGCCCAGCACTACGGACAATTGGGCGTGCTCGCCCTCGCCGTGAACAAATTCCGCATCCAACTCGCCGTTGGCGACCATCTTGGCAAGTTCCATCATAATCGCGGTATAGGGACGGATGGGGTAGGAACAAATCACTTCTACTTCCGCAAGCTTTGCGGCTTGCGCGGCGGCCGAGCAGCCGGTCAGCATCTTTTCCTGAGCCATAATGTTTTCTCCTCTTCCCTAAAACGGTTTTTCCAGACGGTGGACGCCATCGGAAAAATCTAGTTCCGGAACAGCACTCAAAGCTTCAGTCGGGCACTGATGGATACAGATCTGACAGCCTTTGCAGAACTTCCAGTTCCAGATCATCTCATCTTCTTTTTCGTTGTATGACCAACAGGCGTCAGGACAAGCGATGTAGCAGGTCAGGCAGCGGGTGCATTTCTCGTTATCGACTACCGGACGAACGACTCGCCAGTTTGATGTAATAAAGAGTTCTTGTTGTAAAACCGGAGCAGGGGTGATCCCGCCGAAAGGAACTTGCCTTTCAAGAGGGACATTAATCGTTCCGTATTCTGGAAGCTTTTGGGACATGGAATCCTCCTTATCGATTTTTGTGTCCAAGTTCCTTGTTGTTGCGGAACTTCTGGATTTCCAGGCGCGGAGCTAACGAAGCTTTTTCACCTTGACGTCGTTAAAACCCTTTTCCATGCCGGCGACGTCCTTGACGATCTTGGCCAGGTTTTCTTTTTTGACCAAACCGGTGACTTTGGCAAAAGCGCCGGCTAATGGGGCTGCGAGTCCCGCGCCCACGCCCACGGAGTCCACGCCGCCTTCCGAACCAGAAAAGTCGATGGTTTGAACTCCGGAGATACTGTCCGCATCCACGGTGGCGATGGTGTCCAGAAGTTCGGCGTTGGGAATGAACTGGAGCATATAGTCGATATCACGAGCGGTATTGATTATCAGGGTTCCGCCCTTGGACATGCCGCGTAAAATATTTATTCCTTTGACGATGGTAGGTTCCGCAATAACGACCACTTCAGGATGATCGTTGGTGTAAACATACTTGTGCTCGATCTCTTCGTCGCTATAGCGGACATACTTACGAGTTGTGACCAGAACGCGGTCAGGCAAGTCCTCGTAGTTGTCAAAGACCTGCACGTGCTTGCCTTCCGCTTGCAGCGCGCCGCCGATGGCAGCGGCGATATCGCGGCCCTCTTTGTCCCCGATTACGCCACGCGTCCAAACTGTAATTTCGTGAACTTTGGCCATTACTGCCTCCTAATTGTCTTATGAGTAAAACTGCTCGCTTTTAGACAGATTAATAAAACGCTTCTGGGCAATGGAGTTATGCGCTCTTCCTCCCTCCTTTCCTTTCGCTGAAAACCGAATTCTCAATCTCGTTCAAATGATCCAGCATCAAATCACGCGCCAAGTCACAATCCTCATTCTTAACCGCGGCGAGAATCCGTTTATGCCCTTGGAGCGATATCTCAGCCCTTGCTTTGCTTAAAACCCTTGCTTCACGAATCTCGGCCATGAGGTTTCCCAGGGCTTGGAGAAGTTGCGTCATCACACGGTTCCGGGCCAGGCGAGCCAGAGTCATGTGGAACCGGGTATCATGACAACTCATGTCGAAAATACCGTGGCTTAAATCCTTTTCCTGATCCGCGACGATATGCTCCAATTCCCTGATTTCTTCAGACGTGGCAAACCCTGTCGCCAATTGAGCTATGACCGGTTCAATGGTTTTGCGGATGAAGAAGATATCCAGGACATCGTCATCATCGGTGACCAGGCTGGCCATCAACGTCTTGTTCAGAATCTCTTCCCCTGAAACCAGAACAAAAGTTCCATACCCCGGTTTGGTTTCCACCATTCCCATCGATTCCAAGGAATAAATGGCTTCTCTGAGAGTCGTACGGGAAACCTTGAAAGCTTCAGTCAGTTCTCTTTCAGAGGGAAGTTGGTTTCCCGTCTTCACATGTCCTTGTTTAATCAGGTGGACCAACTGTCTGACCACTTCATCGGACGCTTTTTTTTTCTTTACGGCTCGTAGCATGTCATTCATGCTTCTTACCTTTGGTTATTTCGGACTTTGTTCAGAGCCGCCGTGAAATGAGACATGGATACGGAAAGGTTTCCGGGGCCGGCCTCCGGTGATAAGCCGACCATTTCGCCGATGGCCAGCAGAGTCGCCCTCTGGCAGATATAGCTCAGATCCGACCCGGACAACCCTTCGGTTTCACGGGCTAATTGCATAATATCCACATCCGGGCCTAAGGGCTTTTCGCGGGTATGAACCTTTAATATTTCCAGACGCCCTTCCTGATCGGGAAGAGGGAAGGAGAGCACAAAATCAAGACGCCCCGAGCGCATCAGCGCCGGATCGATCAAATCTTCCCGATTGGTGGCCGCCAGGACCACTACCTGGGAAAATTCGCTTAAATTGTCAAGTTCGTTAAAGAACTGGCTGGTGACCCGTTCCATGGCCCCCAATTCGGTCCCGGACCCGCGTCGTGATACCAGGGCATCGATCTCGTCGAAAAAGAGAAGACATGGCGCTGATTGCTTGGCTTTTTTAAAGATATCATGGATGGATTTTTCGGATTCTCCCAGCCACTTGGAAAAAAGGATCGGTCCGCTGATTTGAATGAAAGTCAAGCCGGTCTCCGCCCCCAGGGCTTTAGCCATGAGGGTCTTGCCGCTACCGGAAGGTCCGGTGAAAAGAATGCCTCTCGGCGGTGAAACCTGCCCGACGCGATAAAGGTCCGGATATCGATTCGGCCAATCGATCAATGAAATGAGGGTTTCCTTGATTTCCTTGAGCCCGCCGATTTGATCCCATTTGACATTAGGCCTTTCCGTTAGAAACTCCCGAGTCGCGGATGGTTCTATCTCCCGCAGGGCAGTCAGGAAATCTTCCAGAGTGATTAATGGCTTTTCAGCCGAAGCCAGGAGGGATTCAAGATTGTCTTCACCACATATTTCGAGATATCTCCGCAAGGCGACCATGCCGGCTTCCTTGCATAAGGCTTGCAAGTCCGCCCCCACAAAGCCATGGGTTATCTGGGCGAGGCGTTCCAGATCCATATCGACGCTCAAGGGCATTCGCCGGCTATGGACTTTCAATATGGCCAGCCGTCCTTCGGCATTGGGAACCGGAATGGTAATTTCGCGATCAAAGCGACCCGGGCGGCGCAGAGCCGGATCGATCATCTCCGGGATGTTGGTGGCCGCGATTACAATCACATGACCGCGGGAAACCATTCCGTCCATAAGAGCCAGGAGTTGCGCGACGACCCTTTTTTCGACATCACCCAGAACATCGGCGCGTTTTGGCGCGATAGCGTCAATTTCATCTATGAAGATAATGCTTGGGGCCTTGGCGGTGGCCTCTTCAAATATTTCTCTTAGCTTGGCCTCACTTTCACCATAGAACTTCCGGATGACTTCCGGGCCGTTGATCCTGATGAAATGAAGTTTGGTTTCACCGGCGATAGCCCTGGCAATGAGGGTTTTTCCCGTTCCCGGCGGACCATAAAGCAGAACCCCCTTGGGCGCTTCGATGCCGAGTCTTTCAAACATTTCGGCAAAGCGCAGGGGCAATTCCACCAGCTCTCGGACCAGGCGAAGTTCTTTATCCAGGCCGCCGATATCTTCATAGGAGACTTGAGAGGCGCCTTCCCCGGCATAATCAGGTTTTTTGACGACAAATTTAGTTTGGGGATTGATCAGAACCGCCCCTGACGGGGAAGTGCCGTCCACTCGAAAGAAACGGTCTTTTCCTCCGAAGAGGGGGATATTGATTTTATTCCCTTGAAGAACCGGATACCCCTGAAGAATTTTTCCGAAGTGTTCCAATTCGGACTCATGGGGTTGTGGGGAATTGATATCCAAGGGATAGAGGACAACCGTGCCGGCGGTTTTTCTCGGAACTTTTCTGACTTTTACGGTATCTCCAAGATTGGCTTGAGCATTCTGACGGATAAGACCGTCAATTTGGATTTGTTTCTTTCCGTTGCCTTGACCGATAATCCCGGTGACGCGGGCCACTGTCTTCTGTTTGCCATCTATTTCGACCACGTCGCCCAGTAATGCTCCCAAAGTCTTCATATCCTCCGGGTCAAGACGGACCCACCCTTTGCCGACGTCGTCTATGGCCGCTTCGCTGATTTTCAATTCCATATCGACAACCATCCCGGACTGAACACGGCAGTCTTCAACCATGGTGTTCGAACATGTTTTCTGACGCTTCCCGCTCCGGCCGGTTTCAATGCTGCTGGAACAGGTGAAGGCGTATCCGACTTGGGAATTCGGTGTCGCTGTCGGCTTTCTTTAGTTGAGGTGAGCGCGCCGAACTGAGCGACATTTAGGCTTATCAGATGGTCGACTGGTCCAACCATCGGATGAGTGATCCTATTGAAATTCGCAGCCCTTGTCAATAGTTTTTTGAAAAAAAACTAAAATATTTTTTATAATAATAACAGCATTTTATCCTGAAAAAGCCGAAAACCCCGCGCGTCCGGCTAAAAAAGATGAAGGACTACACGGTAAAAAATCATGAGTGATGGCTTGGGAAATTAGAAGGCAATTTAGAGGTAAACCACAGCCGGGAGGGACTAATAATGCCACGCTGAATTGGGCGTCTGTGATCGGAATTGTTTAGAATTCGCCGACCTCATTACGTGTGAGGTTCTAGCGGCAAGAAACGGCCTCATGGTGCTGTTTTTTAAAAGTGCCCGATCCTACGTATCTCAGGGTTATGGCGCCAAGAAACGTCCGCTTACTGTAATTTCGAAGCGAAGCGAGAAATCTCTAACACTCGCAAATTTAATGAGATTTCTCCCTTCGGTCGAAATGACAGGCATTGTGGCTGATGGAAAAAAACGGAGGAAAGAAAATTTAGACCGCACTATATCGAAAAAACTTTCGAGTAGCGCTATTTGTTGCGAACGGATTCAAATATCGCCGGATGAGATGAGGGGTGGATCGTCTCCAAAATTATTGTTTTCCGTAACCTTGGTTTTCTTTTCTATAGGGTGGGGGTGCATTTCCCTGATCGTCTATTTTTTTTGAACAGAACACCTTCAATGCCGCTTAAATGATCAAGCATCGTTGTTCGTGCTTCTCCACAATCCTCGCTTTTTATGGCCGCGAGGATCATTTGATGGCCTTTGAGCGATTTTTCGGCTCGTCGCAGGTCGTGCGACAAGTTCTGGCGGCTCTCGTTCATCAGTTCCGCCAAGGCATGGAGCAGGCGGGAAAGAACTCGATTTTTAGATATCCGCGCTAAAGTCAAATGAAATAAGAGACCGGTTTCAGGGTTAATCTTGCCGCTGGCCAGTTCTTCTCCCTGTCTCTTGATAATATCCTCCAATTCTAGGATATCCGACGTATTCGCATGTCCGGCGGCCAGCTGGGCGATGGGTGGTTCGATGATCTTACGGAGGTAAAAGATATCCATGAGATCGTCTTCCTCTGAGTAAAGGCCCGTGGTTAGACATTGAATCAGAGCGTCCTCACCCGCTGCCAGGATATAAGTGCCGGTCCCCTGTCTGGTCTCGACCAGTCCCATCGATTCCAGTGAACGAATCGCCTCCCTCAGGGTTGTGCGTGATACCTTGAAAGTATCCGTCAACTCTCTTTCGGCCGGAAGATGCTCACCTTTTTTCAATTGTCCGTTTTTAATCAAACTTATGATCTGTTGGGCCACATCCTCGGAGGCCCTTCTTTTTTTTACGGCTTTCAGCATGTCATACATTATAGGGTCCTTATCTCGTTACCCGGGTATTCAGCGTCAGGCGCTTGATTTACCGCTTAAGCTACTAATAGTGAACAAAAATACTTTAGCATATCATCCGTGGAAACAACAAGGTTCGTGACCTAATATCACTGGAAGTCGTCAAAAATTATGCCGGATAATAATGTAAATATGTCATAAAATTAACAATATAAGTGACTGAACCCATCTAACTGCGGTCCGGTAAAAAACCGGGTGGTTATGACAGTTAGCCGAAAAATTATTTGTCTCAACCTGAAAGGTGTATTATTTCGGATGGAATCCGCTCCAAGATCCAACCTGAGCTCTCGGCAGCGGTTTATGAGTGTAACGACGGGTTATTGGTAGGTTTTTCGGACCGCGTCGGCTAAAAAAGTCCCCAACTCATCTTGGTGGCGATGATAATCAAAAAAAAGGCGAAGATTTTTTTCAGCGTTGATACCGGGAGCCGTTGGGAAAGCCTGGCTCCGTACGGGGCGACCAGCATACTGACCAAAGCCACACTGAATAAAGCCGGCAGAAAAACATATCCTAAACTATAAAGCGGCAGACCGGGTGCGTTCCAGCCATTGATGATATAGCCTATCGTCCCGGCGACGGCGATGGGAAAACCTATGGCCGACGAAGTGCCGATAGCCTGATGCACCGGAACGTTACACCAGGTCATGAAAGGAACGGATAAAGTCGCTCCACCTATACCCACCAAGCTGGAAACGATCCCGATAACTCCGCCCACGCCGGACATGCCCGGTAAACCGGGAAGATGCCGGTTAGGTTTGGGCTTGTAGTTCATTAGCATCTGCAAGGCGACGTAATAAATAAAAATGGTAAAAAATACTTTAAGGAACCAGGGAGGTAATCTAGTGGCCACCCAAGTTCCTAAAAAAGTTCCGATAAGTATGCCGGGGGTAATGCGCTTGACAATGTCCCAAATCACCGCGCCGTAAGCGTTATGCGCCCGGAAACTTGAAACCGATGTAAAAGCGATTGTTCCTAGGGAAGTACCTAAGGCTATTTGCATAATATACTCTGGTGGCAGGTTTTGAGCGCTTAAGGAAAAAAATACTATCGGGACAACAACGACTCCTCCTCCGACACCTAACAAACCGGCCAACAGGCCGGCCAGCGCGCCGCCCAGAGGATAGAGAACCCAGAACCACAAAATAAAGTCACTCCTTTTGCGACCATCGACTATTCAAAGCGTTGTCGGCGCTATATTTGATCCCTCAAGAAGATCAAATCCAGGGATGACAACGAGTAAAACTCTCTTATATTATCGGACTCCGCCATTGTCCATAATAAAAATTTTTTACCGGGACTACCATATGCTATTACGAATGGTCGATTTTGAAATAAGAGATCATTTCCTTTAAGCGCCGGGCCTGATCGGAAAGTTCCAAAACGGCGGAAGCGGTTTGTTCGGCGCTGGAAGTGGTTCGCTGGGTTACCATTTCAATCTGATTCAAACCTTGGTTGACTTGAGATATTCCTTGAGCTTGTTCGTTGCTGGCCGTGGCGATTTCGGCCACCAGATCGCCGACCCGATTGGCAACTTGCAGTATTTCCTTTAAAGCGCCGGCGGTCTCGTCGGCGATGTTGACGCCATAATTCGCTTTTTTAAGCGAGTTTTCTATCATTTCCGAGGTTTCCCTGGCGGCTTTGGCGCTACGCCCCGCCAAGTTTCTGACTTCCTGAGCCACCACCGCGAAACCCTTGCCGTGGCGACCGGCTCTGGCCGCCTCCACCGCCGCATTGAGGGCCAAGAGGTTGGTCTGGAAGGCAATATCATCGATTATTTTTATAATTTTGGCTATTTCCCTGCTGGATGCGTTGATTTCTCCCATGGCCGCAATCATGTCGTGCATCTTCGCGTCGCCGTTTTGGGCGGCGGTTTTGGCGGTGGAAGCCAGTTGGCTGGCTAAGGAAGCGTGTTCGGCGTTGCTTTTGGTCTGGGAAGCAAGTTCGGTCATGGAACTGCATATCTGTTCCAAAGCCGTCGCTTGCTGAGTGGCCCCCTGGGACAAGGATTGGGTGGAATCGTTTATCTGGCTGGTTTGTGTATGGACTTTATGTACAGCGGCCATGACTTGAGTGATGACGTCGATCAGCTTGGCGGTCATTTGCATCAGGGCTTGGCCGAGTTGGTCCTTGGCGGATATGCTGATTTCATCGTTCACCAGAGCGCCCTCGGAGATGCGAATCGCCAAAAGAGCCTTGGATTCGAGGTGTTCGGTCATTTTATCCAAGGCGCCTGACAATTGACCGATTTCGTCGTTTCTGTTCAATTCCAGGCGTTGACTGAAATCACCTTCACTGATGGTTTCGGCCAGATGCACCGCCTTGATCAGCGGCCTGGTGAGCGCCCGGCTGAAGATATAGGTCGAAACAAAAGCAAAGGTAAGTATGACCGCGGCGACTAAACCCGAAACCTTCATCGACTTGACAACCAGTTGGTCGATAAGGTGGGTGCTGCGTAAATATTCATCTTCGTAAGCCGTGGAAGCGATAATTAGATCCATCGGCGCTATATACATAAGTTTAGCCAACTTGAATCTGGGTTCCGGGTCCTGGGGGTTTTTCCACCGGTATTTTATTTGGGTGATTCCTTCCGCTTTTAAAGGCAGACTCACATTGCTCATCTCCTGTAAAAGTTTTCGACCGTCA
>JADFXS010000100.1 GCA_015233515.1 Deltaproteobacteria bacterium
ACCTTGATCGGCATATTCGATTTCGGCTCAAAGGTATAAGAGGCAAAGTCGTTGTCGAGGTTGGTTTGGGTGAAACCGTGACCGACCGGGAACGAAGTGGTCGTAAAAAATTCGCTCATCCAATTCCGGCTTGAGGAATCACTCGTCGCGAGAGAGTGGCGGTTCGCGTCGGCAATGACCGTTGGGGGTATTTTAAAGTTCTCCTGCGGACCTGCTCCGATGATATTCCCGTAGAAAGTCGAGCCATCGACCACGCCCATATAGAAACCGGTTTGATTTAAGGCCACCGTCTTATTCGAATCATTTCCCATGTTGAGAATGGTATCCCCCACATGAGCCTGCATGGTTTTTGCGTTCTCATAGGCCGAACCCATCCAGAACTGATCATGGTTGCCGATGACTTGATACCAGGGGATTGCCTGGTCTAGCCCGACGGCCTTGTAAGGTTTCTGATAATCGATGGAGTCGGCTCCGACGTGGGCGCCGGGGCTGGGGGTGATGACCCGGCCGTCAAAGACATCAATATACCAGCTCAATTCGTTATACTGGGTGTTGTTGCAGACATCGCCCAGAGAGATGCCGAAATCGAACGGCGATATTTTATGTAACACGTTGATCGTCTGAACGGCGGCATCAAGGACGTGGGTCGTCGAGAGAATGATCGGTGAATATTCCGCCTCATCACCAGAAGAGGATGGACCATACACTGAGCTCCAGCCTCTGTAGATCGGCTGAGCCGGGGATTCCTTGTCGGCGATATGAATGTCGGACATGGAAAAGAATGATAAAAGACGCGCAACCTTGGGTGCGCCGGCGTAGCCGGGCGCAAGTTCGGTCCGCTTGACGTAAGCTAAGCCGGGCCCGACTTGCCAGGCACTATAACCGAATAGCGCATAGAGAGGTACGTCCGCCGGGTTGATGTGCGGTGTGTCAGCGGATATGGCGATGGGGAGAATCTGCTGTTGGTCCGTGGTAAATACGTCCGCGGCGATCGGCCATTCCACCGCCTGCGCTCCTGGGGTATTGCCGCCATCAGTGGTATTTCCGCCTCCACAAGCCGCCAAGTGTAATTGGAGTAGCAAGACGAAAACTAGACCGCTAACTTTATAAGTTTTTTTATCCATGTTGTATTTTTCCTTCTTCTAGACAGTATATACATTCGGTGTGAAGTGGACAAATCCAATTCGGATTTGAACTATTCCCGTCACGCCTTGCTCCGAAAGCATTGCCACCCAAGAGCATCCTAAGGCCCTGTTTCAAACCTTGGAGTTTATGCTAGGTTTAAATTGACTTTATCTGCATGCGGAGAATAAAATACGAGTTGTATTTTCGGCTGCCATCCAGGCAAACCGCGCTGAATTTCAGGGAAGCCCAAAGCCGCTTCCCTATTTTTTTACGAAACGGTTGAGTGAGGCTTGGCGGCGCCAAGGCAAGTTTTCATGCATCTAGTACCATATATGAGTGTCAAAATAAAATCCACAATGGGAAAAGAGTCAGTCATCATGGCAGAACCAAAAGAATATACTATCGTTTTTCAACCGGCCGGCCGTCGCGGCCGGGTTGAGGCCGGAATTACCATAATCGAAGCTTCCCGGCGGCTAGGCGTGGACATTGAAACCTTGTGCGGAGAAAAAAGAGTTTGCGGCAAATGCAAAGTCAGGGTCGAGGAAGGGTCTTTCGAAAAGCTTGGAATCGTGTCTAACCGAATACACGCCGGACCGTGGCAGGATGAAGAGGCGAAATACATTACCGACGCCCAGAAGGCCCAAGGTTTCCGCCTTGGCTGCGTGGCCAAGGTCCAGGGCGATTTACTGATTTTTGTGCCCGAGGAGTCCCGGGCTGGGGAGCAGGTAGTGAGCAAGGCCGCCCGAGATATTACCGTGACTTGGGATCCCGCGGTCAAACTTTATTATATTGAGCTGGAGAAACCCACGCTGGAAAAGCCCACGGCGGACCTGGAACGCGTTCTGGCCGAACTGGCTCGCAGCCATGCTTTGGATGCATCCAAAATTTCGGCGGATTTTTCGGCGTTACAGACCTTATCGAACTGCCTGCGAGACGGGGATTGGAAAATCACCGTAGCCGTATGGATGGACAAGGAAATCATTAGATTTGTACCGGGCCGGCTTGAAGAGTATTTCGGCGTGGCCATTGATCTGGGTACTACCACCTGCGCCGCCTATCTTTGCGAACTTTCAAGCATGAAAGTGGCGGCCACCGCCTCCATGATGAATCCCCAGTGCAAATACGGCGAAGACGTGATGTCCCGCATCACCTATCATATGATGAATCCCGATGGCCTGACCAGAATGCGCGGGGATATCGTCACCGGACTTAACGATCTGATCGCGGAATGCTGCCAAAGTGTCAACGGACTTGCCCCTTCGGACCTGCTGGACCTGACCCTGGTGGGCAATACGGCCATGCACCACATCTTCTTGGGATTTGACCCGGAATATCTTGGGCGTTCCCCATTTCCGCCGGTAGTGCACCAGGGTTTGAACATCAAAGCCCGTGACTTGGGTTTGAACTTGAATCCCGCCGCCTACGTCTACGTGCTGCCTATCGAGGCCGGATTCGTGGGCGCGGACAATGTCGGCGTACTCATCTCCGAGGAACCTTACAACCATGACGAGATGCAGCTCATTATCGACATCGGCACCAACGGCGAATTGGTCCTGGGCAATCGTCATCGCCTGGTTTCGTCTTCGTGCGCCACGGGACCGGCCTTGGAAGGGGCGCAGATCACCTGGGGCATGCGCGCGGCTCCCGGCGCCATCGAGCATATCGGGATCGATCCGCAAACACATGAGGTCGATTACAAAGTCGTGGGTCGAGACGCATGGAAATCTTCTTCCCAGCCCGAGGAGATGAAAGCCAAGGGCATATGCGGCTCGGGCATCCTGGACCTTATGGCCGAGCTATATCGATCAGGAGTGATTCTCAAAAGCGGACGCTTTTCTTCATCGCCAAATTCATCACGCCTCAGATCAACTTCCGAAAATTCCCAGCCGAACGAATTCGTCCTCGCCTGGGCCAATGAAACTTCGGTCGGCCGGGATATCGTGGTCACACAAAAAGACGTCCGCCAGATTCAACTGGCCAAGGGCGCTCTTTATACCGGCTGCAAGCTGATGATGGGCCGCTTGGGAGTGGATCGTGTGGATGTAGTCAAGATCGCCGGTGCTTTTGGAACACACGTTGATCGGGAAAAAGCTTTGATCATGGGCCTTTTCCCCGATTGTTCCCTGGACAGGATCAGATCAATCGGCAATGCGGCCGGCGACGGCGCCCGGATAGCTCTTTTAAACCGCCGGAAGCGGCAAGAAGCCGAAAAAATTGCCCGTCAAGTGGAATACATGGAACTGAACCTGGACCCGGAATTCCAGACTGAATTCCTGAATGCCATGTATATTCCTCATATGCTGGACGAATTTTCCCATCTGGAAGGATTGGTTCCGCCGCAAATCCTGCACCAGAAATGATTCTATTTGCGCTCATTCCGTGGGTCAAAGACCAACATCCACCGCCTGTTCCCGAACAGGCGGTGGATTTAGGAATAGGCGTCCTCTTGCGAATATTCCGGCGAATATGATAACTTAACCTGAAGGCGCCCCCGGTATTGGGAAGATGGTAGTTGAGGCTAAAAGAATATTATGGCCTTGATCAATTTGTTCAACGTAACGAAGCGGTATGGTAGCCGGTCGGCTATCTCCGACCTTTCCCTTGAAGTGAACAAGGGTGAATTCGTCTTTATCGCCGGATCCAGCGGCGCGGGAAAAACCACGCTCATCAAGTTGCTCATGGCTGAAATCATCGCCGATTTAGGGCAAATCGTCATCGATCGTTTCAACCTCAAGAGAATGCCGGCTAGCAAAATACCCGGTCTGCGCCGCAGGCTAGGCGTGGTTTTTCAGGACTTTAAATTGATCCCCACCCGGACCGTGTTTCAAAATGTGGCGCTACGCTTGGAAATCGAAGGGATATCCCAGGAAAACATTGGGAAAAAAGTCAGATATGTCCTGAAAAAAGTCGGCTTGGAAGGCAAGGACCAGGCTTTTCCTCTGCAGTTATCCGGCGGAGAACAGCAGCGCGTGGCCATTGCCCGGGCCATTGTCGGCGATCCCTTGATCGTCCTGGCCGATGAGCCTACCGGTAACCTGGATATGAAATTATCAACAAGTATCGTGACCATTTTCGAGGAAATCAACAGGACCGGCACTACGGTCATGATGGCCACCCATAACCGGGACATCCTGGAGGGAACCCGGCATCGAATAATCAAGCTGGAAGACGGCCGACTCATGGTCTAGGCAGTTACCTTGATAAGATTTTTTTATTTTTTTCGCACCGCTCTGGAAAATCTGACCCGTAATCCCATCCTCAATCTGGTGGCCACGGTGACTATCTCCCTGGCTATTTTGATCATGGGCGCTTTTTTACTTTTATATAACAATCTTCATGCTTTAGTGGAATCTTCCACAAAAGGGCTGCAAGTTTCCCTGTATTTGAAAGACGGCCTCAGCCTGCCGGCCATTGACCGAATAAAACACGAGCTCACCGGTCTCTCCGGCGTCAAATCCATTAAATTCATAAGCCGGGAAGAAGCGCTGGCCGGTTTGAAAAAACGCCTGGGCCAGCAAGGCGGCATTCTGGACGGTCTGGATGAAAATCCCTTGCCGGCATCCTTTGATTTGGAAGTTGAAGGAGAGTACCTTCGGGACCGGAAAGTGGAACCCCTGATCGATAAAGTGAAAAGCATCAGCGGAGTTGATGAGGTCCGGTACGCCTGGGAATGGGCGGAAAAACTCCAAGGCGTTCTTCGGGTGGTCCGCATGAGCGGATATATCCTGGGAGGCATGCTTCTGGCGGCCATTGTCTTCATCATTGCCAATACCATTAAGTTGACGGTGCTGGCTCGGCAGGAAGAATTGGATATCATGCGCCTGGTGGGCGCCACTGAATGGTTTATTCGGACTCCTTTTTATATTGAAGGCCTGCTGCAGGGATTGGCCGGCAGCTTGATTGCTCTGAGCGTTTTATGGGGTGGATTTCAGTTCTTGGCCACCCGCATCCAGTGGCCCATGGGCCTGGCCATCGTTACCTTCACGTTCATGCCGATCTCCTGGTCATGGCTGCTGGCGGCGATCGGACCGCTGCTGGGCCTATTGGGCAGCCTTATCTCCCTTGGAAGGTTTCTGCAGCGGTGATCAGGCGTGTTCTCTTCCCGATTTTTTTGGCCATGATTCTGGGCTTGGTGGGGAAAGCCGTCATTTCAGCCCAGGACAAGGGAGAGGAACTGAACAACCTCAAGGCCGCCGAGCAGGAAGAACGACAGATTCTGAATGAATTGGATGTGGTGGAACGCCAGATCTCCGGCTTGGAAGACCGTTTGGCTTTTATAGAACGGGAATCAGGCCAGGTACGTCGACGGTTGTCCAGCGGTGATACGGAGATCAAGGAAACGGAACAGCGAGTCAAGGACCTGAAAAAATATTTGATTCGACGTCTCCGGGCCATGTCGCGTTTTCATGAGCGGGATTTGTTACAGGTTTTAGTGGATGCGGAATCCTTGTCGGAAATGCTGCAGCGCTATAGTTTCCTGACCATTATCATGCAACGCGACGAAAAAGTTTTGTCCGAATACGGCCGGCTGGCGGGAGAATTGAAAAACAAACAGACGTTGCTCAAAGAGGAACAATCCCATCTGTACCATTTACGGGTCGATTACAGCACGCAAAAAGAAAAACTGGATGGGGTCCGGAGGCAAAAAACCGCGATATTGATGCGGGTCCATCAGCGCAAGGAATTATATCAGACGCTGTTGACGGTTCGCGAGGAATCCAGGCAGAAACTGATCAAAGAGGTGATAATCGAACCGCGGGATAATGATTCCAAGGCTCAAACGGAACCATCCACGAGCCAAAAGGACAGCAATCGTAAATGGCCGGATTTTTCCGCCTTGAAAGGCCGCTTACCCCGGCCGGTCCCAGGAGAACTCACCGGTCGTTTCGGCAAGACCACCGGCCCGTTCAATACAGTGATTACTCGTCACGGTTGGCTCTTTCAGGCCGGCGCGGGGACGGAGGTCAAAGCGATTTTAGAAGGTGAAGTCTTGTATATCGGATGGATTCGCGGTATAGGCAACATTATAATAGTGAACCACGGTCGTCGGTATTATACTCTAAGCGGCGGCTTGGCCGGTATCCGTCCCAAAGTGGGAGACTGGGTCCGGCAGGGACAGACCTTGGGTGTGGCGCCGGAGGGTAGCCAAGAAGAGAAAAGGGAAATATACTTTGAGATCAGACAAGGCGGACAAGCCTTGGACCCGGCCGGTTGGTTGGGAGAAAAACCAGTTACCTAAGTTTTCAGGAGTTCAGGGGATGCTAAAGATTAAATCTTGGACCAGATTACTAGTCGTCATCGTGTTGACCGGATTATTAACCGGTGGGGGGTGGGCCCCGGTCCAGGCGGCCACCGAACCTCAAGAAGATACCTACGCCAAAATCAAAATTTTCAGTCTGGTCCTCCACGAAATCCAGCAGAAATACGTGGAAGATACAGTCCCTCAGGATTTGATCTATGGCGCCATCAAGGGAATGCTCAAGACGCTGGATCCTCATTCCTCGTTTATGACTCCGGAGGAAATGAAGGATTTTCAAACGGAGACCAAGGGCAGTTTTTCCGGAGTCGGCGTTGAACTGACCATGAAAGACGGACTCCCTGTGGTGGTCTCGCCCATCGAAGGCACGCCGGCGCATAAGGCCGGCCTTTTGGCCGGTGACCAGATTATCAAAATCGACGGCGTTTCCACCAAGGATATGAGCTTGACCGACGTGGTCCATCGCATTCGCGGACAACGGGGCTCTAAAGTCGTTTTGACCATTTTGCACGAAGGGGATCGCAAGCTTCTGGAAGTTTCCATTGTCCGCGACGTGATTCCCATCCGCAGTGTGAGGTCCGAGCTGCTCGAAAAAGGGTATGCCTATATCCGTATAAGCAATTTCCAGGGAGATACCTCGGAAAACGTGGAAAAGGCTATCAAGGAACTCCAATCCACGACTCCGCCGCTCAAAGGGATGATTTTGGATTTACGCAACAATCCTGGTGGGTTATTGGAGCAATCCGTACGCGTGGCCGACCATTTCCTCAATGGCGGCCTGGTAGTGTATACCAAGGGCAAGGTTGAGGATCAGAGCATGGAATTCAAAGCTACTCACGGGACTATTGCCAAGGATTATCCCGTGGTGGTTCTAGTCAACGAAGGAAGCGCCAGCGCCTCGGAAATCGTGGCCGGCGCCCTGCAAGACCATAAGCGCGCCGTGGTTCTAGGGGCGAAAACCTTTGGTAAGGGCTCGGTTCAAACCATTATTCCCTTGCCGGACGGATCCGGTTTACGCTTGACCACGGCCAGGTATTACACTCCATCCGGACGTTCCATTCAAGCCACCGGTATTGAACCCGATGTGGTGGTCCCCAGCCGATTAAGCCGGCCCGGAAAAATACTTCGAGAAAAGGACCTGGACCATCACTTGTCCGGTGAAAACGAAAAATCAGAAGCTCTTCCCGGGGATGAACCTTCCTCGGATCAATCCGGACAATCCTCGGACGATGCCAAAAAAAAGCTGCCGAGCCAAATGACTGTCCAAGAGAGATTGCAGGCCGACCCTCAATTGAAAAAAGCTCTGGATATGCTGAAAAACAATGAGGTAACTCCTATTTTGAAAGCGGCTAAGAACCACTCCTGATGCCTCCGCGTCCTCCGGACAAAAAAAAAGGGCGAAGCCAAACTGATTTTCGAGGAGGGGCCCGTTCGCAAGCTAAACCCAGCCGGCGGGAAAAGCCGGCTTCGGGAAAACCTCAACCGGGTCGAACCGGGATGCGGTTTCCCAGGTCCAGAGGTAAAGAACAATCCGCATCGGGCCCTCAACGCCTTAAAATTTATTTGTTAGGCTTGGGACTAGGTTTGCTGATAGGCGGCCTGGTGGCGGTCGTTGTCAGTTATTGGCCGGAATTCAAGAAAAAAGCCGAAGCCATTTCTTCCGGCGCCATCAGTTCCGTCGGTCGGGCTTCCCCGGCTAAATCTCCGATTGTGTATGAGGAAAAGCGCCGCCTGGATGGTCTGGTCATGCAGATGGACCAAGTGATTTTTTCCACGCTCAAAGGGGCGGGCATTCCTGATCAAAACATAAATATCATCAAGGTCACCCCCCGACGGAACCGTGAACAGGAATGGGAACAAGCTCAAATCGAGATTGAAGTCCCTAAAAATTTAGCAGCTGACAATTTGGTCAACCTATTAAAAAAATCTCTGGCGACCCTGGAACTTCGGCCCACGCCTCGTATCAAAACCCACCAAGGAGACGCAGGCCTGGAGGCTGACCTGACGCTGTTCGAATATCCGACCCATAACCTGCATTTTATTCCCATGGCTGAACACCGGGCTAGCGAAACCGCCGAACGGGCGACGATGCCGCCAACGACTCCAGTCATCAAACCCAAACCGGAATCAGGATCGTCTTCCCGGGTGGATCCCGTGAAGCCCTCGGTGGGAAAATCAGTCAATTCGCGACCGAAAGTGGCCATTGTCATAGATGATTTCGGATTTAGCCTGGAACAGGCCCGGTGTTTTATCGACCTGGATCTACCGCTGGCGGTTTCCGTATTGCCTTTCCAACCCCACACCGAAGAGATCGCCCGTCTGGCCCATCAAAAAGGGCACGTGGTAATGCTGCATATGCCCATGCAACCGGCCCAATGGCCGGAAACGGATGCCGGTCCCGGCGCCTTAATGATATCCATGGATCGGCCGGAGATTCAGAGTAAAAGCAAGGCGGCCCTGGCCAATATCCCCTTCGTTGCCGGAGTCAATAACCACATGGGTTCCAGGTTCACCGAGGACCGCGCCCGCATGGACTGGTTTTTCGAGGAAATCCGTTCCCGCAAGCTTTTTTTTCTGGATAGTCGGACCAGCCTGCGATCCGTGGCTTTCGAGGAAGCAAAAAGAATGGGCTTACCGGCCGGACGACGGGCTATTTTCCTGGATAACGTCCAAGAACCACAAGCTATTCAAATGCAACTCAAAAAGCTGGCCGCCGATGCCGCCCAGAATGGATTTAGCATCGGTATTGGTCATGTTTATCTCGTGACTTGCCAGGTGTTAAAAAGTGAGTATAATCATCTGAGCTCCAAGGTGGATTTTGTGCCAATCACGAGTTTAATTCGTTAAAGCGAGAACCAATGGTCGACGACATAGAAAATATCCGCCCGCCTGAAACAGACGATCAGGCCCCCCTCACCGAAACCATTTCAGACAATGGCGACCCTGACGCGGCTCCCACGCCGCCGCGAGCCGATACGCCGGAATTCCTGACCCCAA
>JADFXS010000007.1 GCA_015233515.1 Deltaproteobacteria bacterium
GGAAAAGCTCCCGCCTGGTATGGGGCAGGAACTGAGCTCCGACATAATAATCCATTCTCTGGACAACCGGCTTTGATAGGTATTTCAATCAAATTTTCCGGGTAGGTCGCAAAGTGCGCTTCAGGATACCCTTTAGTGCTGATAGTCCATACTGATCGTTTATTTCTTCCGTTTTCTCCAAAAACCCTGAATGACCCTGTTGAGTTTCCTTTGCCTTTGATTGGTTTGCTTATCGAACCACCATTCTTTGAATTATCTCCTTTTCGATAGGAACCAACATGGCACCACTTATGCGATTCGAACTGCTGCTCAAAATAATACTTCTGAGATTTTGTGAAGAAGAATATGTATTCAAAATCTACCGTGAAACGGTCTTTCGTGCTCGAAGGCATGCAATTGGGTTTGTGCCAGATCAGCGTGTTTCTGAGAATCCAGCCACGATTTACCATCTCTATCGCAAACCTGAAAGGGATCATGCAAAGGCTTTTTTGAGGCATTTCTGTTGTTCGACCCCTCATCTGGCATCCACTCTTAGTGTGCCTGACTTTGGCTGACCGGCCTACGCCAGCGCCACCACTGGATGCATATGTGTCACCGAGGTTGACCCAGCAAGTCCCGTCATCCCTGAGAACTCTCTTTACTTGGTCGGATACATTAAGCAGGTTTTTGATAAACTTATCTATTGTTGGCTCAAGTCCGATCTGACCTTTGACTTGGTAATCTCGAAGGTTCCAGTAAGGTGGAGAGGTTACTGTGCAATGAACAGATTTATCCGGCAGTCGCTTCAGACCTTCAAAGCAGTCCATACAATAGATCTTATTTAGTTCAAGTTCTCCTTGGTTCAGGATTGGAATCACCTCACACGTTAAGTGCGCTTTATCCAATTCTGCAAAGCCTCCTCCAACGCTTTCCAGACTGCGCCTTCTTTCAGGCCAAGGCGCTGTCCTACTTTCTTCTTGAAGCTGTCGTATAGTATCTTGTCGATTGGCGCTGGGCGAGCGAGTGTCATACGTGGCAGGAGAGTCACGCTTGTATTTAAAGATTTATGTCCTTGAAGAGCGGTATTAAAAGCGTCCGGATATGTGGCGATGAGAGTGAGGTACAAATAAGGTACAGCGTCAAGGAAATTAGTTAATTAAGTTAAGTTTTACGCCAAAAAAATAAGCACCCACAAATCTGTAAGTGCTTGAATTTAATCAATGGTCGGGACGACTGGATTTGAACCAGCGACCCCCTGAACCCCATTCAGGTGCGCTACCAGGCTGCGCCACGTCCCGACGGGCATGGTTATACACGGTCGACTTGCCGGTGTCAAGCTTTAGGTGGCGCCATAATTACCGCCTTTGTTCTCTTTATGCGGTTAGGCGGTAGAAGCAAATTCGAATTTGGCTGTTTTTTGACTATTCGGTAGGTGCGCGGCGACACTTTATGGCGCTAGACGCCAAATTTTGTCTCGTGTGGTTATTCAGTCCCGGTCATGGAGTGAAATGGCCTCACCGGCCGGAATGCCGTGTAATCCTTCGGCAATCTTCAGGTCACCATTCAGGTGTTTTCCGGAGACGGCCAGTTCAGGCACAAAAAACGGACCAAATCAAGGCGTTGCCTCAGAGTCATGGAGAAATATAAAGGGGATTGAATCAAGGCCGCCAGGATGATACGCCTGAGCTTAATGTTGGGAGTATATGATGACATATGGGACACTCCTCTGTTAATGCTTAATAGAAGCAATATCGGGGCCAAAATGTCGTCCCAAGAACGGGCCGGCCACTCCTAACAAACGGCACCTCGAGGCCGTATCAGATCGCCATAATCCACCGCGTGGGCCCGGCTCCCCCCACTGGGAAGACATGACTTCGATCTGTAAGGCAAATTTTGCCGAAACCCCTTGACATTGCATATTTTTTTAGGCGGTTTTGTCGATTCCGCGGTTATCGGATATAATGAACATGCAGGCGAGCGCATTTCCCGTAGCTTGCTACGGGGTTGGCGAGAAAAAAATTAAACGCGTCTGTTCCCTACATGTCGAAGATTACCCGCAGCCCGCTGCGGGGAGCTTCAATTTAAATTGTTTTCCAAGGCTGGATGTCGGGGATCGATAACCGGCCCTTTAGACAAAAGATTGGAACGAAAGGTTCATGGCTATCCACAGAGTTCATTTTCTGCCCGACCAGATTACCATCGAAGTGCAAGACGGCGACAACCTGCTTCAGGCGGCCATGCGGGCCGGCGTCCATATCAACGCCTCCTGCGGCGGCGACGGCGTCTGTGGCAAATGTCGGGTATTGTTGGAAACCGGAAACCTGAATTCCCCGAAAACCGAACATATTTCCGTCGCGGATTACGAAACCGGCTACCGCCAGGCTTGTCAGGCCTGGGTCCATGGGGAGACGACCATCCGTATTCCGGTGGAGTCCCAATTCGATCGCCGGGCTCTGACCCGTATCAGGCCGGATCACAATGCCTCGCGCCGGGCCAAGGAGATCGGCGTCGAACGATTGGCGGCCGAAGGCAAGTTCGACCCGCCGCTGGTCAAGAAGCTGGTCACCGTTCATCCTCCCCAAATCGGAGATAATATCAGCGATCTGACCCGGGTGATCAAGGCTTTGAAGAGCCAACATCACGTCGAACGGTTGGCCGTGGATTTCAATCTGATCAAAAAATTACCGGAAGTGATGCGCGATTGCGGCTTTGAGACGACCATCACCCTGGCTTATCCCTCTTCCTACCTGAAGGAAGGGGAATCTTCCCGCATCAATTTGGCCGACATCCAGTGCGGCGATCATACGGGCGCCAACTTCGCGCTGGCCGTGGATGTGGGCACCACCACGATCTGGGTGGAACTTATCGATCTGAACTCCGGCCAGATCATGGACACCGCCGCGGATTTCAACCATCAGATCAGTTATGGCGAGGATGTCATCAGCCGGATCGTCTATGCCGGCAAGGATGACGGCTTGACCAAAATGCAGAACTTGGCGGTCTCCACCATAAACGGTCTAATCGACCAGGTTTGCCTGCGTCAAAAAATCGACCGGGATGACATTGTTCTGATCACCGCCGCCGGAAACACCACTATGACCCAGCTTCTTTTAGGCGTTAATCCCAAATATATCCGGCTGTCGCCTTACGTTCCCACCGCCAGCTACTATCCGCCGATCCGCGCCGTTAACTTAGGCTTGGCCGTCGGTCCGCACGTGAGCATCAATGTCTTTCCGGCCGTGGCCAGTTACGTCGGCGGAGATATTGTGTCCGGGCTCCTGGCGGCGGAAATCCACCATCGGCCGGAGCTGACCCTGTATATCGATCTGGGCACCAATGGGGAAATCGTGGTCGGCAACCAGGATTGGATGGTTTGCGCCGCTTGCAGCGCCGGCCCAGCCTTCGAGGGCGGCGGAGTCAGGTTCGGCATGAGAGCCACGGCCGGGGCCATCGAAGATTTCGCCATCAACCCGGACACGCTGGAGCCGATGATTCTGACCGTGGATATGAAAAAACCAAAAGGAATTTGCGGTTCCGGCTTGATCAACACCGTGGCCGGCCTGTTCGAAATGGGGGTTATTGACGAACGCGGCAAGTTCGAAAGAGGCTTAAGGACCGACCGGGTGAGGGAAGGAGATGAAGGTTGGGAATATGTGCTTGTCCGGGCCGATCAAAGTCAGGTCGGCCGGGATATCGTCCTGACCGAAGTGGATATCGATAATCTGATTCGAGCCAAAGCGGCCATGTTCGCCGGTTACCAATGCCTGCTGGAAAGCGTGGGCCTGGCCATGACGGATTTGGAGCGGGTGATCATCGCCGGAGGATTCGGGAAATACATCAATCTGGAAAAATCCATCACCATCGGCTTGCTCCCCGAAGTGGACCTGAATAAGGTCACTTTCATCGGCAACGGCTCCCTGATCGGCGCCCGACTGGCTTGCCTGTCCAACCATCTGCGGCTGGAAGTCATGGACATCGTGGCAAAAATGACCAGCTTCGAATTGTCCCAGGTCCGGGCTTATATGGATTATTATGTCGGAGCTCAGTTCCTGCCCCATACCAGGCGGGAGCTTTTCCCCAGGGTTATGGAAAAGATAGGCCGAGTCTGATCGACTGCAAAATCCGGGTTTAACCAGGCCGGCGGATTGACCGCGAGGCAAATCGTTATATTGTCGTTTTGCGCCGATCCGTCTTAAAAAACATCGAGCGTGGCCTTGATACAAGCAGGTCGGAACCTGGTCAGGGCTTATGAATATTATTTTAGGGAAGTAAAACATAATGCCAGTCAGCCTCAATCCGCATTTCTGGCCCATCCGTAATAAATTGCTGCTATTGATTTTTCTGGCTTTCCTGCCGGCGGGCGGAATCATTGTCGTGGCTGATACAAATAACCGGGACGCCGAGATAGAGAATGTCACCAACCAGGCTATTATTATAGTGCAAAGCCTGACCGCCCAGCAGGATCAAATCGCCGGCGGTACCAAGCAGATGCTCAGCACTCTGGCGCTGGTGTCCACGGTCGGCGCGCTTAACGCCGAAGCCTGCAACCGGCTTTTCAGCGACCTGCGGGAGCGGAACCCGATTTACTCAGTGATATTGGCCGCGACGCCCGATGGAAACGTTTTTGCCTCCTCCAAGCCGTTTGCTCCGGGATCGATCAATGTCGCCGACCGGAAATATTTCAAGGATGCCATAAATAACCAGGGTTTTTCCGCTGGAGAATATATTGTCGATCGGGTCAGCGGCCTTCGATCATTCAATTTTGCCTATCCGGTGCTGGACGCGGCTAAAAAACTAAAGGCGATAGTCATCGCCGGTTTCAAGTTGGATGAATATGTCAATTATATACAAAAAGCGCGTCTACCCGATGGCTGTGTCATCATGCTCACGGATCATCAAGGAGTACGCTTGTATCCTTTACCGGAAAATCGGGCTTCGGATTCAGGGCTATCCATGCCTTTTAATCCGTTTCAGCGTATTTCCGGAGAGCAGGCTCAGGGAACGTTCGAATGGCGGGGAGATGACGGCATTCTTCGTCTTTATGTCTTCAGGCAGGTCCGCTTGAAGGAAAACATGCCGCCATACTTGTATGCCCTGGTTGGTATTCCCAGGGATAAGATACTCCAGAAGGCGACCAAGACGGTGGTAGCCGATTTGGCTTTTCTGGGAATAGTGGCCTTACTCGCCATGCTTTTCGTCTTGATTCTATGTAAATCCATGATCATCACCCCGATCAACAAGCTGGTAGCCGCGACCCAAAGATTCGGCGACGGCGAGATAGGCGTCCGCATCGGTTTGGCTCATGCTCGGGATGAGTTGGGTCAACTGGCCAAGTCTTTCGATGACATGGCCGCCTTGCTGGATTTACGGAACATTGAACGCCAAAACGCCGATGAGGCGCTGCGCGCCAGCGAGGAACGTTATCGCGATATTTTTGAAAATGCCGTGGAAGGTATTTTCCAAAGTTCTCTGGAAGGCCGGTTTCTGAACGTCAATTCCGCCATGGCCCGGATGTGCTTATATGATTCTCCGGCGGATATGATTTCCAGTATCACGGATATCGCCAGTCAATATTTTGTGAATCCGGAAGAACGGCGCCGGAAAAAAGACCTGGTCGAAAAACTTGGCCGCTTGGACGGCTTCGTGGCCCAGGTGTATCGTAAAGACGGGACGAAAATTTGGACCCTGGAGAATACCCGGGCGGTTCGGACTGGACAAGACCCGACCATTTACTATGAGGGCACCTGCCAGGACATTACCTGGAGGAAAGAAGCGGAGGAAGCTCTGACACAGGCCGAGGAGAGATACCGAAGCCTGTTCGAGAACGCCGTGGAAGGCATTTTTCAAAGTTCCCCGGATGGAAGGTTCCTGGCGGTGAATCCGGCCCTGGCCCGCATGGCTGGATATGATTCCCCCGAAGATATGATAGTCGGTATTCAAGATATCAACCGGCAATTGTATGCGGATGCCTCGATCCGACCGAATGTCTTAAAGCAAATCGAGGAGCAAGGGATGGTCCGGGGACTGGAAGTCCAGTATAAACGTAAAGACGGCAGTATTTTTTGGGTCTCCATGTTCGGTCGGACGGTGCGGGATTCGGACGGCAAAAATCTTCGCATGGAAGGAATCGTCGAAGATATCACCATGCGAAAACGCGCGGGACTGATACAGTCGGTGCGCAGTAAGGTTTTGGAACAACTCTCCTCCTCGGGATCTATCGATGATATTCTCGTCACCCTCATCAAGCATATCGAGGAAATCTGGCCCGGCCACCCGGCTTCCATATTGTTGCTGGACAAATCCGGCGAACATTTCATCAATGGCGCGGCCATCGGTCTTCCTGATTTTTTCAATCAATCGACTAATGGGCTCAAGATCGGTCCCATGGTGGGTTCATGTGGAGCCGCGGCTTACGGGCGGCGAAGAGTTATTGTGAGCGATATCCAAAGTCATCCCAACTGGGAGTCGGCTCGAGACCTGGCTGAACGGGCCGGGGTGGCCGCGTGTTGGTCTGAGCCGATATTATCGTCCCGGGGCCAGGTTTTCGGCACATTCGCGGTCTATGCCAGGCATCCCATGGTTCCCGAAGAGGAAGACTTGCAGTTGCTGGAAGAAATCGCCCGCCTGGCCGGTCTGGTCATTGAACGCAGCCGGGCGGTGCGTGGCTTGGAAGAGCGCGAAAGCCGCCTGAGAACTTTAGGCGACAACTTGCCGGCCGGGGCGATTTGCCAGTTCACCCGTCGGGCTGACGGCCGGCTGGAGTGTACCTATGCCAGTGAAGGCATTGAATTGGTCACCGGCCTGCCGGCCAGTCAAATTTTACAGGATGCCCGCATGTTATATAACTTGCTCGTCCCGGAGGATTACCAGCGGATTCTGCCGGATATCGAGGAATCATCTCTGACTCTTAAGGTGATCGACGTTCAATGCCGCATACATAAACCGGATGGCGGGGAGAGATGGTTGAATCTGCGCTCCGCGCCGCGCCGAATAAAAAGCGGGGATATTATCTGGGACGCCTTGATAATCGACATCACCGAACAGAAAATCCTGGAACAGGAAAAACAAAGGTTGTTTGAACAAACCCAGCGCGATGCCCAGACCAAAGCCGATTTGTTAAAGGAAATAAACCACCGGGTCAAAAACAACCTGATCGCCATCATGGGGCTGCTTTTGAGTGAAAAACGTCACGCCCCCGCCGAAGGCCGCCTTTATGTGGACAAGACCATCGATCATCTGATGTTGCTCATCGACGGACTGCTGCAAGTCCACCGGATACTGTCCGATTCCGAGTGGGCGCCCATGCCCTTGAGCGATCTGGCCCAAGGGATTATCGGCACGGTTCTCAACTCCCAACCCGGTGAGTGTCAAGCGGTCCTGGAGGTTCAACCGTCCAGCATTGAAGTCTCGCCGCGTCAAGCCAATAACCTGGCGCTGCTTTTCAACGAACTGGCCACCAACAGTCTTAAATACTCTATTACCCGGAAAGAAAAACTGAAAGTCACGGTGGGGATGGAAAAAAGGGACGACCTGATTTATCTCGAATACCGTGACAATGGACCCGGCTATCCGCCGGATGTCCTGGCCCTGGAAAGGCAGAACATAGGGATGTCCTTGATCCGCCAATTGATCACCGGGACTTTGCGCGGAACCTTGACACTGGCCAACTCCGGCGGCGCGGTGGCTTCCATGAGCATCAGAGCTGAAGAAATAAGTCGGACGTAATTTTTTTTATACAGGAGATCGGCAGGGGACATAATGGACACGATTAAACAATTGCGAGTGTTGATCGCGGATGACGAGGCTCTGGTCAGCGACGTGGTTCAATATTTGTTGGAACAGATTGGTCATAAGGTTGTAGGCCGGGCCACGGATGGACGCCAGGTGGTCGATCTGGTGCGGGACATCCAACCCGATATCGTCCTCATGGATATCCGGATGCCGGAAATAGACGGTTTGGAAGCTACTCGTCAGATACAGGCCGCCTGCCCGACTCCCGTGGTGTTGCTCACCGCCCACGACGATCCGGAATTGGTGTCGCGAGCCAGTGAAGCCGGGGCCGGAGCATACTTGGTCAAACCGCCCAACGCCCGAGACATGCAACGGACCATGGTTATTGCCATGGCTCGCTTTGCGGACCTCATGGAACTGCGCCGCCTGAACGCCGAATTGGAAAAGGCCTTGGCCAATGTCAAATTGTTGAGCGGGCTTCTGCCCATCTGCGCGTCATGCAAAAAAATCCGAGACGACCAGGGATATTGGACGCAAATAGAACAATATATCCAGGATCATTCACAAGCCGAGTTCAGTCATAGTATTTGTCCGGAATGCGCCATGAAATTGTATCCTGAATTCTACAAGCCCAAAACCAGGTGATCGGCATGGATGCCTTTAAAAAAGGGGTATGCATAGCGGTATTATTGGCGTTGACCATTTGGGGCGGTCTATCATGGGCTAAAGACGCCGCCTCTAACTCCGGTGGCGCCGAAAATACGTCCCGGGAAATCCGGACCATCAAGATCATGGACCTGCCGGATCAAGCTTTGGCGACACTAAAACTCATCAAGGCCGGTGGGCCTTTTCCTTACTCCCAAGACGGCATTATCTTTGGGAACCGGGAAAAACGACTTCCGCGTCAACCTCATGGATACTATAAGGAATATACGGTTAAAACTCCGGCCCGATCGGACCGGGGCCCAAGGCGGATTGTCGCCGGAGCCAACGGTGATTTTTATTATACCGACGATCACTACCAGACCTTTAAGCTTATCAAGGAGTAACCGGTGAAAAAACTGGAAAGCCTTTTGAGCCGACGGGAGACTTCGGGAGTTTATGGGCTTGAGGGAGATTGGCCCTTGGATCAACTCAAAGCCATGACCGTCAGGCATGACTGCTCCTTTTTCCACCTGGATGGCCGGAATATTGACAACAAAGAGGATTTTTTGCGGCAAATGGCCGAGACTCTGGCCTTCCCCGGCTATTTCGGTAACAATTGGGACGCCTTGGCCGATTGCTTAACCGATATGTCCTGGCATGAGACTCAGGGTTATGTGGTTTTGATAGAGAGCCCGGATAGGTTGGCCAAATCGGTCCCTGAAGATTTTGCCGTCCTTTTGGATGTTTTCCAGGAAACCGCCGACTTTTGGCGAATGCACGACAAAGCCTGGTATGTTCTTTTTGGCGGCCGGGGTGTGGAATCTCTGGACCTGCCCATGATTGAAGCCCTTAACGGGTAGCGATCGGCGGGATTCCTTTTTTTTTAAATCTAACGTTTTTTTTACATGAACCGGCTCATGGTCTCCCGGGCCGTTTCCAGGCCGTGTTCCAGTTCCCGCCAGTGTCGCCTGATTTCGTCGTGATGGGCGCTTTTCGCGGCCTGCTCCAATTTGATCGCCAGGTCACGGCAGATTTCGGCGCCGATAATGGCCAAAACTCCTTTCAAGGAATGGGCGTAGGCTTTGATGTCTTCCAGCCGGTCCTGATCAATGGCTTGGCGCAGCCGATCTTTTTGATCCGGCAAGTCTTCCAGAAAAGTTTCATAGAGAGTTTTGAGGAGTTCTTCATCGTTACCCATCCGACCCAAGGTCCGACTACGCTCCAGGACAACCGATCCTTGATCGATGGATGATGTCTGCTCAGGCAAAACTGGCATAATGATTTCTCCAGGATGATACTGGGCAAAGATTTTTTCCAGATGCTGAAAATCGACAGGTTTGGTTAGAAAGTCATTCATACCCGCGGCCAGGCATTTTTCTTTGAACCCGGTCAAGGCATGAGCAGTCATGGCGATGATGGGAATTTCCCGGGCCGCCGCTCCGCCTTGACCTTCACGGATGCGGTGGGTGGCTTCGATACCGTCCATTTCAGGCATTTCCAGGTCCATGAGGACAATGTCGAACCGCCTTTCTTTCAATCGCTCCAGCGCTTCCAAACCATTGGCGGCCACGGCGACCGAATGACCTCGCTTGGTAAGATATCTTTTGCCGACCTTGAGGTTGACCGGATGGTCATCCACCAAAAGTATCCGAAATAATGGAGTTTGCATCGGGGAGGTGAAGACGGTTTCCAAGGCGTTTAGGTCCGCGGGCTCCCTTGGCTGGAAGACAGCGGTAAAATAAAAAGTGCTGCCTGAATCCGGCCGGCTTTCCAGCCAGATATCGCCGCCCATCAAATGTACCAATCGACGGCAGATGGCCAGTCCCAGTCCTGTCCCGCCATATCGCCTGGTTATGGACGAATCACCCTGGCTGAAATAATCGAAAATCGAGTTTAGATTTTCAGATGGCACACCTACGCCGGTGTCCTTAACGGAAAATTGCA
This sequence comes from Deltaproteobacteria bacterium, assembly GCA_015233515.1. The sequence goes on from JADFXS010000007.1 coordinate 10,300, forward strand.
GCCGCACGTCAGGATGAGGTTCCATAACCTCTGGACCGGCCGCTACGGGATTCGCCGGTTCGATATTGAGGATTACGCTGCCGGAATGTGTAAATTTTATGGCATTACCGGTCAAGTTAACCAGGATTTGTTTGAGGCGGACCGGGTCGCCTTTCAGAACGGCCGGGACCTGGGGTGAGATGTGGGCCTTCAGTTCCAAACCCTTGGCTTGAGCCAGAACGATCATGGTCCGGACGAGGGATTCCACCAGTTGACGTAAATCGAAATTGATTATTTCCAGTTCCAACTTATCCATTTCGATTTTCGCAAAGTCCAGAATATCATCCAGAAGAGCCAGAAGAGTCTCGGCGGAATCCCGGACGATTTCAAATTGATCCTTGATTTCCGGTTCAAGCGGATCTTCCAAAGCCAATTCGGTTACACCCAGGATGGCATACATAGGGGTGCGGATTTCGTGACTCATTATGGCCAGAAAGTTGCTCTTGACGCGGCTGGCCTCTTCGGCTCGGTTCAGAGCTTGGAGTCGTTCGTCTTCGATCTGTCTGGATTCGGTCATGTCTCGAAAAATAATCACCGTCCCAATGAGAGCGTCACCTTCCTTGAGGGGTGTGACAATATATTCCACAGGAAAGGATGAACCATCTTTTCGCCAAAAGACCTCATCGTCCACCTGCTGAATCTCTCCGGTGACCAAAGTGTAGTGTATCGGGCAGTCTTCAAGGGGATAAGGGCGCCCGTCGACCCGGGTGTGGTGCCAGATATCATGGCTGGTTCGTCCGATCAATTCGTTTAGTCCGTATCCCAGGAGACGCTCGGCTTCGGGGTTGACAAAAACTTGTTTTAATTCCGAATCCAAGCCGATTATTCCTTCGCCGACCGAGTCGAGGATCAACCGATTATGGGCTTCGACGCGTCGCAGGTCCTGGACCATTTTGGTCAAAGCCGAACTGAGCTGACCGATTTCGTCGTTTTGCCGGATGACTGGATCCGGCGGTTTTCGTCCTTGGCCGACTTCGGACATGAAAAGAGCCAAGTTATTGATGGGACGGCTGACCCACCGATATAAAAAATAAAAGGTCAGGATCGGAACTCCCAATAGCAAAACAATCGCACTAATCAAGGCCCAGAGGCGGTGAGTGGTTTCTCGGGCGTAGTTTGTCGTAAAATTTTTTATATGCAAAAGTTCCTGCTGTTGGAGAACAGCCAATCTATCCCGAAAATCATTGGCTTGCCGCCGGAAATCTTCCGCGGAACCGACCGTGGCCGCGGAAAGTTTGGAAGAAAGAAAAGCGGAAATAACCTGATTTTCAAAAGCTATAAAGGGGCTTGTTAACAAATACCGCAACCTCATGGTTCCCTCGGAGGATAAAACCATGGCCGGAGATTTAAGAACGCCTTCCACACTGGAGTGTAACTCGGTAATTTTGAGCAGATCAGGTTCCTTGATCCGGTCGTGAGGTAACGTCCAGGCCGTAAATATTTCCCCGGCTAATGCCAGGAAGTGGTTCTGGGCGTCGGAGAGCAAGTGCTGGGATAAAAAATGTTTACCTATACCGCGGGTGGTCGGCGAAAGGACAATTCCGCCTTGAACGCTAAATATGGCCTGGGCGAAGCGTTCATAATCAAGGTCGTTCATTTTAGATAAATCACTGTTGAAACGGGAGGTTGCCGTCAAAAAATTTTCCTTGGCCGGCGGGGCTAGGCTTGATAGATTCAGCATGGCGTTAAAGCTGTCTAACTTCAATTGAATAGCCGTATGGTCGCCGGTTCCTTGTCCGGAACCGTCCTGGGCCGATCTTGGGGAAAAGCCTTGTTCCTGTTTTGTCTGCAACACGTTGAGTAACTCAACCGTGGCGAGAAAAAGGTCTACGTTTCGGTCCATATTCGTGGCCATCTTGTTTTCAGCCATAAACAAGGTAATGAGGTAGTAGGCCAATATGATTATGACCACTAGGGGCATGGCCATTGCCAGAACAAGCTTATGAGAGATATTGGCTTTCATCGGTAGTACAAGCACCACGGATATTAAGATGGGAAATAGGTACTTTTTACTAGTAGTATTCTTTAATTATGCTATTACACTTGCTCCAGGATTGCAACCGGCCCTAGGCACTGCCTTTGAGCAATGAGGCACATAAGCGACCTTCACTAACGTAAGTCCGTGTAGAATGAGAAAAATTATCAAAATAGATTTTATCCCCTTGTATGAAACGATGTGGCCCGGAAGTCGTGAATCAGGGCCAAGGCGGAAAACTTTCACGGACTGGTTTAGTTAGCATTTCGCCGCGCGTTTCTGCTATACTGAACGGAAGCTTTCAATTTGACCGATGGTGATTATGTTGGAAAAATTAGACCAGGAGAAACTGCCACGACATCTGGCCATTATCATGGACGGCAACGGCCGTTGGGCTCAAAAGCGAGGCTTGAGCCGACTTGATGGCCATCGGGCCGGCGCGGAATCGGTACGCAAAATTACTAGAGCCTGTCGTCGCTTGGGGATGAAATATTTGACCTTGTACGCTTTTTCGCAGGAAAACTGGCAGCGTCCCCGCCCGGAAGTCGAAGGTCTCATGAAGCTTTTATCGCGATACCTGATGAATGAACTGATGGAGATGCTGGAAAACGGCATTCGTCTGAATACCATCGGTGACATGGACCGGTTGCCGGCGGCCGTGGCGGATCTCTTAAAGGAAACCATGGTTCGGACCTCTTCCAATAAAGAGATGGTCTTGACTTTGGCTTTATCCTACAGTGGACGGCTGGAGATAATTCGCGCCTGCCGGAAATTGGCGGAAGAATGCCTGGCCGGCCGTTTGACGCCGGACCGGATCGATGAAACATCCTTTACCATGAATCTGTTCGACCCTGATCTTCCGAATCCGGATCTGCTGATCAGAACCAGCGGAGAACGCCGGATAAGTAATTTTTTGTTGTGGCAAATCGCCTATTCGGAATTTTATACTACTCAAACACATTGGCCGGAGTTTGACGAGAATGAGTTATATGCCGCATTATGGGATTACCAGCAGCGGCAACGTCGCTTTGGGTTGACCGGAGAGCAGGTCGAAGTAGGTTGACCTCCGGGAATATCCATAATTCACCAACTATTAGCAACGAGGCACATAAATCCTTGCTGCAACGCTCGTTTCACGATTTTGCCTCCTCGACGTATGCTGAATACGCCTGCGGGCCAAAATCGCTCCAACTTCGCGTTTCGCTAAGGATTTTTGCGCCATCTCCGCGATTAGGCAGTGGGTTTGAGATTATTCCATGACCTTGCGTAATCACCTCTGATTGTATAAAATTGGAAGCATAATTATGCCATTGTCATCTCATGCCAGCCGTTGGTTGGTCGCGGCCATTGCCGCGCCGATCATTTTATGGGTTCTATTCCTGGCCCCGCCCGAGGCCCTTTATATTTTGATCCTTTTGTTTGGTCTTGGGGCTTGGTGGGAATATTTAACCGCCGCTTTCGGCCCCGGCCGCTGGGGGCTGAAGACCATCGGCTTGGCTGGATGGACCTTGACGGCCACCGGAGCGTTTTTTTTCGGTCCCTTTGGCCAGATGGCCGGACTTTTTCTGGCTATGGTCATGGTCGGTCTTTACTTTACCCTGGCATTTTCCAAGGTGACCGATCTATTCGACCAAACCGGTCGCCTAGCCTTGGGCCATGCCTATATCAGCTTGTGTTTTTCCTGTTTACTGGTCCTTTTTTCGGTGGATTACGGACCAAAATGGGTGCTAGTCACTTTACTGGTGACCTTTTTGGGTGACGCCGCCGCGTTTTATACCGGCCGTAGCATCGGGAAGCATTTGCTCTACCCGGCGGTCAGCCCGAAAAAGACCTGGGAAGGATTGGCCGGAGGAGTCCTCGGTAGTGGGCTATCGGCCGCCGTTTTATCCGCGTTTTTTTTACCGGTCCCCTGGTCGGAGGCCGGTCTGCTGGGACTGATCATGGGCTTGGCCGCCGCCGCTGGAGATCTGTTCGAATCCGCGCTCAAACGTTCCGCTGGTATCAAAGATAGCGGGTCGATACTCCTGGGTCATGGAGGAGTATGGGACCGCATCGACGCCTTGCTTTTCAATGCGCCCCTGGTTCTGGTCTTCGTATTTTTCTATAATCAAGGTTTTTAAAACATGACGTCGATTCGTCGAGTTGTGGTCCTGGGCGCTACCGGGTCCATAGGCAGAAGCTGTCTGGATGTGATCAGCAGGTTTCCGGACCGTTTCAAAATAGTCGGCTTGGCCGCCGGCCGCAACATGGAACTGCTGGCCGCTCAGGCCGCTTTATTTAAACCTCGTATGTGTGCGGTCATGGGAGCTGCCGAAGCCGAAGTCCTACGAAGACTGTTACCCCAGGATCTAAACGTGGAAATAGTCTGGGGCCGGGAAGGTTTATGCCGGGTAGCCGCTTTGGAGGAGACCGATATCGTGGTTTCGGCCATTGTCGGCGCCGCGGGACTGGCTCCGACCTGGACCGCTGTCCGGTCCGGAAAACGCGTGGCTCTGGCCAATAAGGAAACGCTGGTCATGGCCGGTGAACTGATCATGGCCGAAGCCAGGAAGACCGGAGCGGAAATTTTGCCGGTAGACAGCGAACATTCGGCCATTTTCCAGACCCTGTCCGGCCAGAGGTTGGAGGATGTCAAGCGGTTGATCTTGACCGCCTCGGGCGGGCCGTTTCTTAATCTGTCTTCCGAAGAGCTGGCTCGAGTTACACCCCGCCAAGCCTTGGCTCATCCCCGTTGGCGGATGGGAGCGAAAATCAGCATCGATTCATCAACGTTGATGAATAAAGGGCTGGAGGCCATCGAAGCCAGATGGCTTTTTGGGTTGCCTTGGGACAGAATCGCCATCCACATACATCCTCAAAGCATTGTCCATTCCTTGGTGGAATTCATCGATGGCGCGGTCCTGGCTCAGTTGGGTCGGCCGGATATGCGGGTGCCCATCGCTTATGCGCTGTCCTATCCAGCGCGCCTGCCCTTGGATTTTCCGGCCTTGGACCTGGTCCATTCGGAACCGCTGACTTTTGCCGAGCCTGACGAAGACCGTTTCCCTTGTCTGGCTTTGGCTCTGGCCGCCGGCCGTCTGGGAGGAGCCGGCCCCACGGCCCTCAACGCGGCCAACGAAGTGGCGGTTGAGGCCTTTCTGCTTGGGGAAATTTCATTTTCCGACTTGGCCGTTGTCGTGGCTACGGTGGTGAGCGGCGCCGATCCCAGGCCGCTGACCGACCTGGAACAAATCATGGACGCGGACCGAGTTTCCCGGACCATGGCCCGGGAAGTTATTGCTCGAATTAAAGGAGATCATAGCTAATGACCACTATTGTGGCCACCATTGTATTATTGGGCCTGCTTATTTTCGTTCATGAGTTAGGTCATTTTCTCATGGCTAAAGCCCTGGGGGTTAGAGTTGAACGTTTTTCCTTGGGCTTTCCGCCCAAAATGTTCGGCAAGCAGTTCGGCGAAACCGAATACGTTCTTTCTTGGATACCTTTAGGTGGATATGTCAAGATGTACGGTGAGAACCCGGAGGAAGAAGCCAATATTCCCCTGGCGGAGCAGTCCAGATCATTTGCCCATAAACCTTCCTGGGCGCGCTTTCTCATCGTCTTGGCCGGACCCGGCTTCAATTTTATTTTTGCTTTCCTTATTTTCTGGATTATTTATGTGAGCGCGGGTCTTCCCCATTTAAGTCCGGTGATCGGCCGGGTGACCGCCAACAGTCCGGCGGCCCAGGCCGGAATCGAACCACTGGACCGCATCGAATCGGTGGACGGCCGACCGATTCTTTATTATGACCAGTTCGTCGAACTGACCCGCGCCAGCCAAGGTCAGCCGATTTCCATTCTGCTGACCAGAAACGAAAAACAGATACGGGCCACCGCCAAACCGGTTCTGATGAAAAGCACAGATATTTTCGGCGACGAACTCCGGGAATACGATGTGGGGGTGGAACCATATCTCGGTCCGCATATCGGAAACGTTCAGCCCAATATGCCGGCCGATGTGGCCGGACTGAAGCCGGGCGACAAGATAATAAAAATAAACGATCAAATTATCAAAGACTGGTACGATGTCTTGGACTTGGTCCAGGCCAGCCGCGGTCAGAAAATCAAGGTGGAAATCGAACGGAACGGAATCCCGATTCAAACCACTCTTGTCCCGCGACTGGTGACTTCCAGCGAATCACCCCAACCGGAAAAACCCATATACCGTATCGGCATAGAGCGTCGAGACGAAACCATGACCGAATCCGTCAACCCGCTTATGGCGGTCTCCTATTCCGCTCTGCGCACTTGGGAACTGACCCGGTTGACCATCATCTCCGTAGTCAAGCTCATCCAACGTAAACTGTCGGTAAATACCCTGGGCGGACCGATTTTTATCGCCGAACTTGCCGGTAAGCAAGCCGAAGCCGGCCTGTTGGCTTTGCTGTCCCTTTGCGCTTTGCTTAGTCTCAACCTGGGAATTTTAAACTTGCTGCCCATCCCGGTCCTGGATGGCGGCCATCTGTTTTTTTTCGCCATAGAAATGGTCTGGCGTCCGCTCAATCTGAAAATCCGGGAGCGGGCCCAGCAGGTGGGGATGATCTTTCTCATAATGTTTATGGCTTTTATTTTTTACAACGATATCGCCCGACTGGTTAACAGATGGACCCAGCCGTCGGTAAAAACCCAGGTGGAAGAACATGAAAATCCTGGCTCTGGACACGTCAACTCAAATCGGTAGCTTGGCCCTTTTGGATAAAGGGCAGGTCCTGGCGCAGGCTGATTTACCGCGAGGTGAGACCCATTCCATAACTTTATTGCCGGCGCTGCGAGACATGTTGGCGCTACGAAATTTATCGGTTCATGACCTGGACCTAGTGGCCGTGGGCTTGGGACCGGGCAGTTTTACCGGTCTTCGGATCGGTCTATCCACGGCTAAAGGGCTGGCCTGGGCCGCCGGGAAGCCATTAGTGGGAGTGTCCACTTTGGATGCCTTGGCTTGGGCCATGCCTCCGGGGCATAACTCGATCTGTCCGGTGATCGATGGTCGGCGTCGGCAAGTGTTTGCCGTTTTTTTTCAGTGGATGGCCGATTCCGCCGACGGTGGAGCCTACGTGGCGGTGACCGAACCCTCGGCTTATACTAAGGATCAGTTGCTGGCTTTCGTAAAACGAGAAACGGTTTTTATCGGTGACGGCCTGGTCCGGTGGGGCGCGGACTTGGCCGAGTCTCTAGGACCTCTTTATATTCGCGGGCCGGAGAGACTTGATTATCCATCGGCCGTGGCCGTGGGGATGGTGGCTTTGAAACTTCACCGCCAAGGAGCGGAAACCAGACCTGCCCACATATCGCCCTGCTACATCCGCCCGCCGGATATTCGCGAAATAAAGGCAGGAAAAGTGCTTATCCCCTGAAGGTTGTATAAGGATTTAGGCGAGAGACGCGGAAAGAATGGTCATCTGATGATTACTCTCCCGAAAAATCGGTTGCTTTTAGGTCTGGCCATTTTTTTCCTGCTTTATCTGCCGATCTCGGCTCGGGTCGTCTGGGGTGGACCCGTTCCGACTCGAATCACCATAGTTTTTGATGACAATTACCCTCCTTATAGTTTTCGCGATTTCCACGGCAAACTGCAAGGCATTCTACCGGAAGAATGGCAAGTGTGGGGGGAGAAAACCGGTATCGGCGTAAACCTGATAGCCACGGATTGGAGCAAGGCTCAACAAATCATGGTTCAAGGCAAAGCCGATGTGATCGATACCATATTTTTCACCGAGGAAAGAGCTGGATATCTAGATTTCACTAGGCCGTACGCCACCATTAACGTCCCGATTTTTTTTCACAAAAATATCGGTGGTATTACCGATGCTCAATCTCTGCAAGGCTTTACCGTAGGAGTGAAGGCCGGTGATGCCTGTATCGAGATATTGGCCAAAAACGGCATCACTATTTTAAGGAAATTCGACAGCTATGAGGGTTTGATTAAAGCCGCCGCCGATCAAAAAATCCGCGTCTTTTGCATGGATGAACCTCCCGCGCTTTATTTCCTTTACAAAATGAACCTGGAAAATGAATTCCGTCATACCGTGTCGCTTTATACCGGCGAATTCCATCGAGCCGTCAAAAAAGGCAATAAGAATCTGCTGAAAATTATCGAGGATGGCTTTTCCGCGCTCACTCCCCAGGAACACGAGGCCATCGAAAAGAAATGGCGGGGGGAACCGTTAAGCTTCGCGCGCGATTACGTTAAGAACATTTTATTTATCGCGGCCGGCGGCCTGCTGATTTTTATGGTTTTGATGCTGTGGAATCGTGTCTTGCGCCGACAGGTGGCGCAGAAGACGTCGCAACTGAATGCCGCCATGCAGGCCGCGCGGAACAACGAGGAAAAATATCGGGAGTTGGTGGAAAAAGCCAACAGCATTATTCTGAAGATGAATCACCGCGGTGAAATAATTTTCCTCAACGAATATGGTCAGAAATTTTTCGGCTATGCGGTCGATGATATTTGGGGCCGTCCGGCTTTAGGCTCTATTGTCCCGGAAACAGAGACCACTGGGCGGGACCTGGAATCTTTAATGGACGACCTGATCAAGCATCCGGAAAAGTATCGGGATCAAGTAATGGAAAATATTTGCCGGGATGGCCGTCGCGTTTGGATCGACTGGACTTTCCGCCCGGAACGAGCCGAATTTGGAGCTGTGGACCAGATTTTTTGTGTGGGGACCGACATCACCGAGCGAAAAGAGCATGAAGTCGCCTTACAGGAATCGGAATCCAAATTCAAAAGCATCGCTGAACAATCCCTGATCGGTATCTTACTGGATCAAGACGGAGAAATCAGATACGTAAATCCCAAATTGGCCGAGATCATGGGCTACAGCACCAAGGAAATTCTGACCCATCTCAAACCCCACGATCTCGTCGCCCCTGAAGATTGGGTTATCCTGGAAAATGTTCGCTTAGAAAGATTATCCAAACCTGAATATACATGCCGGTACGAAATTAGAGGTATAACCGGAAATCGGGAGATCGTCCATCTGGAAATCCACGATTCACCCACGGTCTTTAACCATCGTCCGGCGGGTCTCCGGGCCGTTCTGGATATTACCGAACGAAAAAGACTGGAAGAACAACTCCTTCAGGCTCAAAAGCTGGAGGCGGTGGGCACCTTGGCCGGCGGCATCGCCCATGACTTCAACAATATTCTTCAGGCCATCTCCGGTTACGTCCAACTTCTTTTGGCCCAATCGGAATACGAGAGCGAATTTCATCATTATCTAATAGAAATGGACCAAGCCATCGAACGGGCTTCGGACCTGATTAAACGCCTGCTCACCTTCAGTCGCCGGGTCGAACCTGTCCTGCGGCCCCTTGATCTGAACGAAATCGTGGTTCGAACCGTACGCATGCTGGAGAGAACCATCCCTAAAATGATCGCCATTGAAACCGACTTGGCTGAGGATTTAAGCATCGTGAAAGGCGCCCCGGCCGAGTTGGAGCAGGTCATTATGAATCTGGCCACCAATGCCCGAGACGCCATGCCCCACGGCGGCCGAATAATTATCCAGACCCGAAACATCGAGCCGTATGATCAGGGTATTCAAAATATAGAAGATAAACCCGATCACCGATATGTGCTTTTAAGTTTTTCCGACTTTGGATCGGGCATGGACCTTGACACCTTGAACCGGATATTTGAACCTTTTTTCACTACCAAAGGCTTGAACGAAGGAACAGGGTTGGGCTTATCCATGGTTTATGGCATCATTAAAAGCCACGGCGGAACCATCACTTGCGAGAGCCGACCAAACCAGGGCACGACTTTTCGGATATTATTGCCTGCCTTGGACTCGGAACAGGCCGAAGAACACCCGAACGACCAGGCCGCTGTATTTGTTTCTTCCGGAAAGGAAACCATCATGCTGGTGGATGATGAAAATGCCATCCTGGAAGTAGCCGATGAATTTCTGCGGGCATATGGATATCGAACTATACTGACCGCCAGTGGAGAGCAGGCCGTTGAGATTTATCAACGAAAAAACCTGGAAATCGATTTGATTATTCTGGATTTGGGCATGCCCGGGATGGGCGGTCGGAGCTGCCTGACCGAACTGCTAAACATCAATCCCCGGGCTAAGGTGATTGTCGCCAGCGGCTATACTACCGACGGGCAGGAATACGAGATCAAGGATGTCGGCGCCAAGGCCTTTATCAGTAAGCCGTATCGACTTACCGATTTGCTCCAGCAACTCCGTATGTTGTTGGATGAGCCCGCCTAGGGTTGCGATGCTTTCAATCTTCAAGGCGGATTTTGCTGCGCCATTAAGCTAATTAAAAGTGATTTAAATTTGATTATTATTTTATTTGTCCTGGATTTTATGTTACCAGGAATAAATCCCAGAGGTGATTGCAGAACTCGGAATTTTGCTCAAATCACGGTGAGCGAGATTTTGAAGCCGCAGGAATACTGACGTATTTTGAGGACTTCAAAATTGAGTCCGACAACGAGTTGGGCCAAAAGGGCAGTTTTACAATTACCTCCCTAGGCAAAAATTTTTAGTAAGGGAACTTTTTTTGAAAGGCCGAAAAATGACTAAAGAAGCAGAATGCCAAACCGATTGCTCCAAAATGAATTTCAAGGATAAATTTCAATTCAGGTGCTATCCCGGAGTGCCGTGCTTCACCAATTGTTGCGCGGACGTGACTATTTTCCTGACGCCATATGACGTTGTTCGCCTAAAGAACCGTCTGGAACTGACTTCCCGGGAATTCATGGACCAACATACTCACTTGATCACGAAGGAAGGCCAAATCATTCCTTTGGTTATCCTCAAAATGTCCGAAAACGAACGTAAATCATGTCCATTTGTCACTAGCGACGGGTGCACGGTCTACTCCGACCGTCCGTGGGCTTGCCGGATGTTTCCCTTGGATGTGGATCAAGAGGAAAAGTTTTCGGTTATTGCCGTCCCGGATAAATGTAAAGGCCTGCTGGAAGCGGATACCGAGACGGTAATCGAGTGGCTGGAAGACCAAGGCGTCATGGACTACCAGAGAGTCAATAATTATTATGGAGAAATCACTTCGCATCCCAAGCTCCGGGAAATAGACGTAACCAATGATCAGATCCGGCAGATGATCTATATGGCCACTTATGACTTGGACCGCTTCAGGGATTTTGTCCTTAGCAGCAAATTTCGGAACATCTTCGAGTTCGAAGATGATTTGTTGGAGCGGGTTCGCGTGGATGATACCGATTTATTGAAGCTGGGGCTGGATTGGATCAAATTCGGTCTTTTTGGCGCCAAGACCTTGAAAGTCAGGCCGGAAGTAGCGGAACTCCATCAACGACGTCAAGATCAAGCCCGGAAGCAGTAACTCATGCCTCCATCGCCGAATTTAACCAAGGATGGTGGACTTTTCGAAGCACTATCGGGTTCGACCTTCAAGTTTCTATGTCATCCCGGAATTGGTTGCTTCAATCAATGCTGCGCCGATTTGAACTTACTTTTAACGCCTTACGACGTCCTGAGGTTGAAAAACCACCTCGGCTTACGCGCGGAAGACTTTTTGGAGCGGCATACCGATCCCCGGCCGGGGGATAGTCGCTTCCCTATGCTACAATTGAAGATGTCCGACCAGCCGGGTCGTCCATGCCCTTTTGTCACTTCAAACGGTTGTTCGGTGTACCCCGATCGACCAAGCGCTTGTCGGACATATCCCCTGGGACGGGGATCGGCCGCCGGTGGCCGTGAGATGTTTCTGGTGGTCAAGGAGGCTCACTGTCGAGGATTTATCGAGGATAGGACCTGGGAGGTCAATGAATGGTTGGCGAACCAGGGACTGGAAATTTATAACCGGCTGAACGACCGCTGGATGGAAATCGTCACGGCCAAGGACTCTCTAGGGGCGGAAGATCGAGTTGTGTCCAAGCTCCAAATGTTTGTCATGGTTTCCTACAACTTGGATCGATTCCGGGACTTTGTCTTTGGCAGCCGGTTCCTGGATCGGTTTGCTTTGGGCTCGGAACAAGTGGATAGAGTGCGTAGCGAAGATGAATCGTTGCTGGATTTAGGGTTCGACTGGTTGAATTTTGCTTTGTACGGCCGGAAAACCTTGCTATTAAAGACTTGAATCGATTTAGCCGGCAGGTCGAGTGATCGCTTTTTCCCGAATGAAGGTGGAACTAGTTGCTTGTCCACCAAGAATAGAGGTTATCATGCCGGAGAAAAAATTTGACCTGAACGTCCTGGTTGTGGATGACGATCCCATTTCCTTGAAATTCGTCAGCTTATGCTTGACCAGGGAGAGTTCTTATCAGATCACGTTAAAGGCCGACGGTGCGTCGGCTCTTGAAAGCATTATAAACGTTCCGCCGGACGTGCTGATTACTGATTGGGTAATGCCTGGATTGGACGGCATAGAACTCTGTCGGCGGGTGCGAGCCATGCCGGTGGGGGAGTATATCTACATTATTCTTCTAACCGCCAAAACCGCCCGGGCCGAGATCATATCCGGCCTGACCGCGGGCGCGGATGACTATGTTTTTAAACCCTTTGACCGCGAGGAACTTTCCGCCCGCGTTCGATCCGGCGCCAGGATAATTCGTTATCAAAAGGATCTGCGTAAGGCCAATGACGAACTCTCAGCCGCTCTGACTCAAATCAAAACCCTCAAGGGTTTGCTACCCATTTGCATGGATTGTAAAAAAATCAGAGACGATCAGGAATACTGGCTGGAAATCGAGGATTATGTCCGAACTTATACCGATGCCCAATTTTCACATGGTCTTTGCCCGACTTGCGCGGCTAAGCGGATGGCGGAGATTAGAGCCCTCAAAAAGGATCGCCAAACTCAGCCCTCATAGACCGGCTTTTTTACCGATTTGGATTATATCTGTATTATAATGATCAGGCGTGGCCTCGGGAAAAGGCGGAGTATCGTTGGAGCTCTGAATGAATAGAGGATATTATTTTGGATAAAGCAGATTTGAAAGTCCTGGTGGTGGACGACAGTCGGGCAATTCTGAAATTCGTCCAGGCCTGTTTAATCAAGGACGGACCATATCTGGTCTCCCTGGCGCCCGATGGGACAACAGCTCTGCGGATGATAGAAAACGCTCTCCCGGATATTCTCATTACCGACTGGGAGATGCCCAACATGAACGGTATCGATCTTTGCCGGAAAGTCCGAACCATGCCCATGGGCGAATTTGTTTATATCATCATCCTCACCGCCCGGACTGACCGGAAAGACACTCTTTTCGGTCTGGATGCCGGCGCGGATGATTATGTTATCAAACCGTTCGACCAGGGTGAACTCCTGGCTCGCGTTCGGGCCGGAGTCAGGGTGCTTCGATCTCAGAAAGCTTTGCAAAAGACCAACGATGAGCTCACGGCCGCCTTTCACCAGATCAAAACCCTCAAGGGGTTGCTGCCCATCTGCATGGACTGCAAAAAGATCAGAAACGATCAGGCCTATTGGTTGGAAATCGAAGATTATGTCCGGACATATACCGATATGGAATTTTCCCATGGTCTATGCCCGGCTTGCGAAGCCAGGCGGATGGAAGAGATCAAGGCTTACGGGGAGAAGCATTAGGCGCGGCTTGTGGCCTATATCCTTTTTTACTCCGGATATGGGCGTCGATATCCGCCTTTTTTTCCCGAATAAAATTAATAATGCCTTTCACCGTGACTCCGATACGTTCGTAGTCTCCGCTATCAAGTGTTTCTCCGGGGATCAGCCGGTTGTGTTCATGAAGATAAGCCACAATGGCATCTTCGGCATCCAGGTCCACGACAAATTCGTTTTTTAAAAACATCAGCCAGTCGCCGAATTCCCTGGGGTGCTCCATCAATTCCGGGGGAGCATCCAGTTCCAAGGATAATGGCCCGGCCAGGCTGGGGTTACGCTTGGACCCCGCCAAATAATCCAGGACATGGGCCAACTGATGAATGAGGGTCGAATCCGTGATCGCCGGGCTGACGGCCAGATAAATATGGTTGGGATCGCAAGCCATGGTCTTGAAGGGGTTTATCATCTGGCCGGCGCTCATCTGATTGATGTTCTTAGGGGTCTCCCGCTTAGTCAAGCCCAGGCCAAGATAGTCCTTGAGGTCGATAAATTTGATGCCGATCTCTTTGCCGGTCAGTTTGGGCATATTCAAGCCGGCCAGCATCTCCGCGCAGCGGCCATAATTTACTCCAGGCAACGCCACGATTTTTTCCGCGGATCCTTCGGGCATGTATTCCAAGTGGTTTAACACCAACTCTTCTTCCCGGCCTTCGTGACATTTTTTAAATTTTTTTCCGCTGCCGCACGGACAGGGATCGTTTCTTCCAATTTGGGACATAGCCGCGTCCTTCAAGATTAATTTTTGAGGCAGACATACTCTACGGAGAATAAAAATGCAAGACTACCCTTCATAATGATAACAAAAATTTTGGGGCCGATAAGCCGTGGTTATCAGGTGAAGATACACTCTTACGTAACGAACCTATTACCATTTTCAAGAGGGAATCATGGAAATATAAAGGTTAGTGTGTTAAATTGGGGCAAACTAAAAGCAGGTAGTCGTCATGTCAAGTTGCCCTGTCCCTGGAGCGTGTATTACAGACTTCCTTACCGGCCGGATCATGCCGGACACGGGCGACGAGATGGTCCGCCAAGTCGTGGAGAAACTCTTGGTGGAAATCAAGGATTTCCCGCCGGTCGATGTGGAAGTAGACCGACGTTTTGCTCTCGAATTAGACGGAAAGACGGAAAGCGGCCGGGCGGACTTGGTTGTCCATTCAAGGGGTCGGCCATCGATTCTGATACGATGCGCACCTGGTTCCATTGTCAGCCGGGAAAGAGAAGCCTTGGCCGCCGCCCGCTTGGCTTATGATCATCCGGTTCCCTTCGTGGTGGTCACCAATGGCCGGCAGGCCGAACTCCTGGACACTTCGACGGGCCAAGTTATCGCGGAAGGATTGGATGCTATCCCAACGCGGGAACAAATCTTGATTATGGCAAGCGATCTGAAAATCGAACCGCTTGATGCCAAACGTCGTCAAATGGAAACCCGGGTATATTTGGCCTATGCGGATTATTCCTGTGAAAAGGCTTGCGGGGGATGATAATAACTCACTATTTTAAATCGATCAGGGAACATGAACCGAACCTGGTGATTCGTTTATCTGTCCCCTGATCGCATTCCTCACAAGTTTATCATTCTTCCACGACGCAATTAAGTCCCATGTTGGCGGAATAGACCGGCATGGGGCCACAAGAATCGCTTTCCGGATCATAGCGGTGTCGGTATGAACATTTGACCGCCCGAGTATTCCACATATGATCCCAACCGCGGACGTAGTACCCGCAGTCGTTGTTGAAACATACGTACCAATGAGACGCTCCCCAAGTACTCTCTGACGGTGGAGCGAATTTTTTCATTTTTTGCCCGCAATGAGGGCAGATCGTCTTGTCTTCCGGCATCTCGACCTCCCGAGTCGACCTGAGCCGACCGTGTATTTTCATGCATGTCAGCCCCGGCGGCGCACGACCGCATGTGATTAATTATCGTGACCATACAAGATATAAGCATGACGCTGATGGATGTCAACCTGGATAGCCAAGACATTGAAACTAAAAGATTTTGCTTGACTATTCCTTGTAAGTGTGCCAAAATACTCAAAGCTTAAGCCAAGGGGTATCTTGCAAGCTACCGATCTCTATGATAATGGGCTCTGTTAACCTCGTTCTTCTAGGTACAAGCCGTGTTGCTGATATCAAGGCAGGCGAAATGAAGTGGTTGACCGACAATAATCCGAAAATGACTTTTACCCGAAAAGTAGGGCCGGAGTTCGCCGTAGTGTTGATCGGCTTGATGATTCTCGTCTCAGTGACGTTGCTTATCGGCTGCGGCGGCGGCAGCAAGAGCCAGGGCGGCGGCAAGGACCAGGGCGGCGGCGGCGGCAGTGGCAGCAAAGATCCGGTGGAAATTCCGCCCACGGCCGAACCAGGGGCCCCCAAGTGGGAATTCGCGAGCAACGCGGTCACCTTGCGCATCAGAGCCGACAATATGCTCAATACGTATGAAAATAATCCACATACTCTTGTGCTTTGCGTCTATATGTTCACCGATCCCAATTCCTTCAAAGACTTGGCGAAAAGTAAAGACGGAGTAGTCAAGCTTCTCGGTTGCCAGAAATTCAGCGACACCGTGGCTAGCGTGCAACGAGTTGTCATGCAACCCGGGGAAGTCCGTACGATCATGCTGGACCGAGCGGAAAAGGCTAAATATGTTGGTCTGGCCGCCGGATATTTTAATTTGATACCGGACAAAGCCACTCGTCTTTTGCCCTTTCCGGTGGACGTGGCCACGGAAGGCTGGATATTCAAGGATAAATACCAGCTTCCCGGAAAGCTTGACGTGCAAATTTTCCTAGGATCAGACGAAATCCGGGAAGGTGGGAGTTAATAGTGCCCTTAGAACGACCTCTTTTTTGGCATCAAGGGCTGTTCCTTCAGCCCCAGCACTTTCAATTGACCGACCTGCACCACGCCGCGCAGGTCCTTCCTTTTCAAACTTACGGCTTACCTGATTTTTGGGGACTGGTCAGCATCCAAATCCAGGACGCTGCCCTGAACAACAAGTCTTTCGAAATCTTGAGCGGAGAATTTCTCTTTCCGGATGGAACTCACTGTGTTTTTCCCGGGACGGCCGTCATCAAACCTCGTTCCTTTGATGATGCCTGGCTCCAGGGAGAAAAACCTTTCACCGTGTACTTGGGATTGCGGAAATGGGATCCTAGTGGTGAAAATGTGGCCATAGTCGGCAGCATGGATGAAGTCATCAATGTCACCACTCGTTTTGCGACTACCGCCAATCCGGAAGAAGTCCGCGACCTTCACGCCGGCGGACCGATAGCTCAGGTCAAGAGGCTCAACCTGGCTTTGCGCATTTTCTGGGAAAACGAAATCGGTCAATTAGATAACTATTATGCGATTCCCGTCGCCCAGATAGAACGTTCGGGCGAGGAAATCCATCTGTCCAGACGGTTCGTGCCCCCCTGTTTGACCATAGCCGCCAGTGAATTCTTGATCAAAGTCGTCAAGGATGTTCGCGACCAGGTAACCTCCCGATGCCGGCAACTGGAAGAGTACAAGAGCCCGCGGGAGACAACAAGCGCGCAATTTGACATTGGAATTGTCATCTTTCTCCTGGCACTTCGTTCGCTGAATCGTTGGGTGCCATTGCTGTGTCACTATGCTGAAACACGACACCTGCATCCCTGGACGGTTTATTGCGCCTTACGGCAGCTTGTCGGCGAACTCTCCACCTTTTCCGAAAACGTGAACGCCAGCGGTGAACGTATAGACGGAACCAGAGTCCTGCCGCCTTACAAGCACGATAATTTGTATGAGTGTTTCGCATCGGCCCTCACCCTGATCGGCGAGCTGATGGATGCGATCACCGTCAGTCCGGGGCATATGATCAGGCTGGACTTCGACGGTAAATACTTTGCCAATGAGGTTCCGGAACATATTTTTGACAGCCGCAACCGCTTCTGGCTGGTTTTGCGGACTGAAACCCAAGCGGAAACCGTCGCTTACGCGGTCCGGCGTTTAGCCAAGCTCAGCGCCAAGAGAAACATTACCACGCTGATCGCGAGAGCTGTGCCCGGCGTCCCCTTGGAGCACTTTCCCATCCCGCCGGCCGGTTTACCCCGGCGAGCCAATACCCACTATTTTAGGATAGATCATACCAGCGCTCAATGGCAGGAGGTTGAAGCCAACCATGCCGTGGCGTTGTACTGGGATTCCGCACCCAAGGATTTGGGAGTGGAATTAGCCGTGCTCAGGAGTTGATGGCGGTGCGTTTGATCGATTATTTTACCCGGGTCGTGGCTTTCACTCAGGCTTGGCAAAAAAAATTGCCTAAAGTCCAGCCGGCTATAGTCTCCGTACAGGCCGACTACGAAACCATGTTCACTCAAGCTCAAGAAGAAGTTCGGTTGGCCGAATATTCCGCCGAAGATTATGATCTGGCCCGATTCGCCGTGGTGGCCTATATCGACGAAACGATAATGCTTTCCGATTGGGTGAATCGGGACGCTTGGGCGGCCCAGTCGCTTCAACTTAAATATTATGAAACAACCAATGCCGGTAAAGAGTTTTTTATCCGGTTGAATGACTTACCCGAAAGCCGGAAGCAAGTCCGGGAAGTTTATTTAATTTGTTTAAGTTTAGGGTTCTCCGGAATTTATTTTGGAGAGGATCAACATACCTCTCTTGAACAAATCAAGAAATCCGGCCTGGAGACCTTATGGGCCGACCAGACCGGAGATATTGATTTTTCTACCCCGTTTCCCCAGGCTTATCCCAGTGAACTCACAAAAACCAAAGATAAAAACCTTAAATGGGGGTGGGGTTTCTTGACCCTTGTTTTCCTCATTTTACCACCGGCTTTATTTATCAGCCTTTTTGTGATGTTTAGGTTGTATTTATATAAAATTATTGATGATTTTATACGAGTTGGGATGTAAGGGGCAGTTGGAAATTCAATGCTCAAACTTCTATGGACCGCGTTTAAAATTCTTCTAGTCCTGGTTTTGCTGGGCGTCCTAGGCGTGGGCCTTTATCTGTTGGTTTACCATCAGAAATGGCCATGGTGGGTGGGCGTAGTAATATTCATCGGCATACTAGGTCTGATCCTCGGCGTTTTGTTCCTAAAGAAATGGCTGTTCCGCCGGAGAGAAAGGCAGTTTGTCCAGCGGATAGTGGAGCAGGACGAAGCGGTCATGCCCAAGGCTCCGGTGGGGGAACGCCAGCAAATTCGCGATCTGGAAGCCCGTTGGCATGCCGCCATGGCGATTCTGCGACGGTCTCAACTCCGCAAGCATGGCGACCCGATTTATGTTTTGCCCTGGTATTTATTGCTCGGCGCCCCGGAATCAGGAAAAAGCACTGCTCTGAGCAGTGCTCGCCTGCCCGCGCCTTTGACGGAAGTCAGTCCCGACCCGGAGGGCGGGGAAACCCCCAACTGTGATTGGTATTTCCTGGAAAACTCCGTGATCATGGATACTACCGGCCGTTACTCCATGCCGGTGGATGAGGTCTTGGACCGGGAGGAATGGCAACGTTTTCTTAACCTGCTGGTAAAATATCGCCGCCAGGAAGCGCTCAACGGAGTCGTGGTCACTGTTCCGGCCGACAAACTCCTCACCGGCAGTCCTGACGCCGTGGCGGAAGACGCCAGGCAGCTCAGACGCCGGATTGACGAATTAATTAGGGTCCTCGGTTCAAAATTCCCAGCCTGGATCATGGTCACCAAGATGGATACCATGGTGGGAATAAATGCGCTGGGCAATTTGCTGGCCGAAGACGTTAGATGCCAGGCCATGGGCCATCATCATGCCGCCACTCGCCACGAACCAAGGGTTTTTGTGGAAGAAACCATGGAAGTGGTCACCGACCGGCTTAAAGATATGCTCCTGCTGCTCTTGGGACAGAACCCAAGCGAAGACTACGCCTTATTTCTCCTGCCTGGCGAATTGGAAAAAATCTTCCCGAATTTGCGGGTATTCGCCGAAACGCTATTCGAAGAAAACCCTTACCAGGAAACCCCACTTCTGCGCGGTATCTATTTTTCCAGCGGCCGACAAAACAAAGAAGCCCGTTCGTTGATTTTGACCGGAACAGAAACCGTCAGCGATTTGGCTATTCCGGCGCCTAATACGGAGCAAGGACTTTTTCTTTCGGATTTCTTTTCTAAAATATTGCCGGCTGACCGGAATTTGCTATCTCCCATCCGCGAGTACCTCTCATGGCGCCGATTGACGCGTAATTTAGGGCTGACCGCGTGGGCGGCGATCATCTTTTTTCTCTGCGGCCTGCTGAGTTTTTCTTTTGTAAAAAATATCAAAGTCTTGCATGATTTGACCGACGATCTGATCCGACCGCCCGTATTGACCAATAACTTGGAGAAGGATTTGATCCTGATGGATCGTTATCGGACCGAGCTATTGGAGCTGGAAGATAACAACAAAAAATGGTGGATGCCCCGCTTTGGCCTTGAACAGACGATTGATGTTGAAAACCGCCTCAAGAAAAATTACTGTCTGATGTTCCGGCGCGGGCTTCTTGATCATCTGGATTTTAGCCTGGCTAAAAGCATGGACGGTTTCACTAAAAACACTCCCGGTGAAATCATCGGCGCATACGTGGAACATCTCCAGACCAGAATCAATCTTCTGATGGCCGCCTATGACGGCGCTTCGTATCATGACCTGGAAAAATTACCCCCACCAGCCTATACGGCCATATCCCTGACCGATCAAAAGATGCTTTCGGAAATCGCCATGGCCTTCGGCCCTCTGTACATCTCCTATTTAAGCTGGACCCCGAACCGGTGGACGGTCGCCCAGGAACTGGCGACTCTTCGCAATCAGCTGAAACATATGGCCGATATTCGCACAACTTCCATGCGGTGGCTGGTGGCCTGGGTCAATGTTCAACCGGACCTTAAATCGGTGGTCATGGAGGATTTCTGGGGGCAAGGCCGCCTGGATCGGGCCGAATCCGTCAACGTTCCCCCGGCTTACACCCGTAAGGGACGGGATCGGATCGATGAATTCGTCAATCGATATCGCGCCTCGCTGGAAGATAGCAAAATCCTGGACGAGCGACTTAAGGAATTCGACGACTGGTACTGGCGGGAATACTTGATGGCTTGGGACCATTTCGGCTGGAGCTTTGACCAGGGCTTCATTCTCATCGGCGCAGACGATGATCGACGCGCCATGGCTGAAGTCATGGCCGATCCGGTCAATCCATATTACCAACTCCTGGATCGGATGGCCGATGAACTGGAACCGTTGTATGAGCGGGAGGGCATTCCAGTTTGGGTTAAATCAGCGGTTAGCTTTCAGAAAGTCAAAAAGCAAGCCGCTCAACAGGATGTCCTAAAAACAGCTAATATTTTGACCAAAACCGCGGAAAAAGGTGAAACTCTTCTTAAAGAAGCCTTCCGAAATCCGGACGCTCAAACCATCTCCCGGCTGGAACATGTCTCCAAGGCCAGCGAGCAACTTAAGGCTTACGAAAAGGCTTTGACCGACATCATTCCTGTCACCAGTTCACGGGAAATGGCCTTTAAAATGGCCTCCAAGTTCTATCCGACGGCTTCGGACGGCGCGCAGCCAGAGGCTAAATCGCCTTTCCAAGATGCCAATTCGGCTTTGACCAAGCTAAAAGGGACAACCTTGTCCGTTGAAGCCCGCCGAGATAACCTTTTCTGGCATCTGCTTTACGGCCCACTCAAGTTCCTGCTGGCCTACACCACCCATGAAGCAGCCTGTGAATTGCAGCTGAATTGGGAAGGGTCAGTTCTGGCTACCGTAGCCGATATGCCGCCGGACAAGGTAAAAACCACGTTATTCGATCAGGAAAAAGGTTTGGCCTGGAAATTCGTGACCGGCCCGGCCGCACCGTTCATCGGACGGAGTTCCCAAGGCTTCTATGCCCGTTCCTGCCTGGATCAGGAATTTCCCTTTCTGAAACCATTCCTTGGATTTCTCGACATGGGAGCATCGGGCAATCAGGTGCTCTTGCCTGAATATCAGGTTAATATCAAGACGCGACCGGTATCCGTGAACCGAGGAGCGTTGCTGGCCCCATACCAGGTCATCGTGACGCTGGATTGCGCCCAGGGTCCTCAGACCCTTGATAATTATAACTATCCAGCCTCTCAAGACTTTAAATGGCAGCCGGATAAGTGCGGAACGGTTACTTTGAAGATTATTTTCAGCGATTTCACCCTGACCGGCCGATATGAAGGCCCCACGGGTTTTCCTGACTTTCTGGAAGATTTCCGTCACGGAACCAAGGTCTTTACCCCGGAGGATTTCCCTGATCAGAAAGACGACCTGAATAATCTCCGGGTTTCTGAAATCCGTTTGACCTACATCATCACCGATAGCGAACCGGTCCGTAAGCTCCTTTTGTACCAACCTTATTTTGTACCTCAGCAGATTACCGAATGCTACACCGGCCCGTTCAAGAATAAAGACCAGGATAAATCGGCTGAGACGACGACCAGCACTGTTCCAGGCGCACTGCCGCCTCAGGGCAAAGACTCAGGAAAAAAAGGTCAACTGGAACCTGTCCCTAAAAAGAATATCATACCCGAGCCGACCAAGACGCCTCCGCCGGAAACCAAGGCCGCGCCACGTTCCAAGTAATGCCGAGTCGGCGGTTTATAAGCTTATAATATTGTTTATAATGTAAATAATGACGTCCGCGGTTTCACCTGGTTTAATCCCGTTTCGACCGCTACAGTTCGGGAAGCAACCCTTGGCGGAAGCCGGAGATTCTTCTATCGGGTTCACAAGCCGGGTAGAGAATTCCGTGAAGATATAGGCAAGCGCATTCCCCGTAACTTGACGCTGATCTGACGAAAAACGCAAGGCGCTTTCCTTCCTGACAAATGAAAGACTCCTCAAGGCCCATTTTTCGGGGCTTCATGATGTTTCAATATATCTTTGTGTGCCCTATCTGTGATTATATGATGAATTTTGGCGTCGCTTTTTCTATAATCATGCGATTCATGCTGAAAAGTGATTCTCCCGGAAGGTGATTAAAGAAAATGGATTTGTTAGAATTAGGAAAAGTCCCTATCAGCGGTGACAACTCGGCCGGGATCGATGCCAAATATGAACCCGATTATGATGCTCTGCAAAAAGAGATCGATAAAATGTCCAGCGCCACGTCCGGGGGAGGCATCGACTGGAAGCGGGTGATCACTCTTTCTTCGGATATCCTCGCGTCAAAATCCAAAGATCTCCAGGTGGCTACTTATCTGGCGGCCGGTTTGATCCAAACCCAGGCTCTGGACGGCTTGAATTCGGGAGTTATCGTTCTCAAAGATTTGATCGAAAATTTCTGGGAGAATCTATATCCCCCGAAAAAGAGGCTGCGCGGCCGCATCAACGCCTTATCCTGGTGGATGGACCGATGCATAGCCTTTTTTCAAAGTTATGAAACAAATGCCTTGCCGGAAGAAAAGGTTCAGAGTCTGCGCGACGCCATCATGGGGTTGGATAGCTCTTTGGCGGATAAGGTCGAGGACGGACCGATCATATCCAAATTAATGGAATATGTTAATCGATTGCCGGTCCAACAGGCCGCCCCTTCGGCGCCGGCCGCCGGAACAACGGCTCCAACGACGACCGCGACGACAGCGGCGGGAACCGGCGCTCTTCCTTCATCCGGTTCCGCCGGCGTGCCTTCCACGGTGGCCGCCCCTAAATCTTCGGCGGATGCCGATCAGGCCATGCAAGCCGGGCTGGACCTTTTCCTCAAGGCCGCCGATTTCCTGAGAACCCAGGACCCAAGCAATCCTTTATCCTATAGACTGGCCAGGATTGCCGCTTGGTTCACCCTGGATCGCTTGCCCATGGCTGACGGCAATAAAACGCTCATTCCAGCGCCGGATTCCATGATCCGCAATGTTATTGACAATTTAGTCGCCGGTCGCCAGTTTCTGGATGTTGTGCAGGCCGCTGAATCCCGGGTGACTGAATTCATATTCTCCCTGGACTTCAGCCGTTTGAGCGCCGATGCCTTGGAGCAATTAGGCGGTCAGTTTCGGATTGCATCCCAAGCCGTGGTTATGGAAACAATCGCATTGATCCAACGGCTTCCGGGTTTGGAAAATTTAACCTATGATAATGGAACACCCTTCGCTGACAAGGAAACCAAAGCCTGGCTCAAAGCCAATGCCCCCAGCAGTGATCACGGAGGAATTTCAGCGGGAGGGGGAGGGGACTCGGAACAGGCCGAAGTCGTTACGGCCATGGGACAAGTTCAGGAATTTCTCAAGGATAAAAAGTTGGCCGAAGCACTGGGTTTGCTGAATGACAAGCTCCGGCGAGGCGCCTCCGGTCGAGGCAGAATGCTATGGAGCATTTCCCTGGCGCGGACCTTGTCCGATATCGGCCAATTTGCTTTAGCTCGCGCCTATTTCGATCAACTAATGAGCATTATCGACGAGCATAAACTGGAAACTTGGGAACCTGATTTAGCTTGGAACGCCATGTCGGTGGCCTACAACGGATTGATTTCAGAAGATGACCCGGACGGCCGGGAAATGACCAGGGCGTTATTGAATCGCTTAGTGCGGATCAACCCGGCTGAGGCTTTGAAACTGGTCGGTAATAAGTAGACTAGGGAGGAAGGTCGGCGATTGAATAATCAAAAAAACGCTCAGGCCTTTAGCCTCGTCGACGGAAGTGCGGGGCATGGCGGTCGGACCGGAAAGTTACGGAATGAGTTGCTATAATATGACAACAGTATGGTAAAATGGTTAATAAACTCTAAATACATGAGTTGAGGGATATTGAATACTTGATTTTTTTGAAACTATGCTATTTAATACCGTCTGAAGAAGTCTAAATAAGGATGAAAATAAATTCTCTATAAAGGAGGGTTCGCCCATGGCCAAAGAAGGTTCCGTGGCGCCTAAGGAGCGAGTGAATATCGTTTACAAACCGGCCACAGGTGACGCCAAGGAAGAGGTGGAATTACCTCTAAAAATGCTGGTCATGAGTGATTTTACCATGCGCCAGGATGACCGGCCTGTGGAAGATCGGGATCCTACCAGCGTTGACAAGGATAATTTTAATGAAGTACTCAAGGCCCAGGAATTGGGACTAAAGCTAGCGGTACCCAACAAACTGGGCAAGGAAGACGAACAACTGGCGGTCAATCTTAAATTCGACAGCTTGAAGGATTTCGAACCGGACCAGATTGTGGCCAAGGTTCCGGAACTCGCCAAGCTGATGGAATTGCGGGACGCCTTGAAAGCCCTGAAGGGCCCGTTGGGTAATGTCCCGGACTTTCGGAAAAAGGTGCAAGAACTGGTTTCCGATGAAGGCGCACGAGCCAGATTGCTAAAAGAACTGGGACTTGAAGGCTGAGGAGGACGGTGATGCCTGAGGAGCAATTGGAAAAATCTCAACAAACCACGGCGACGGCCGCTGATGCGGTATCGTTGTTGGACGAAATAGTACAGGCTACCCGGCTAAAACCGGAAGACGAAGCCTATTCAATGACCAAGGCCGGGGTCCAAGCCTTTATTGACGAGATGCTCAAACCTGGACGCGCCGGTCAAAAAGTCGGCGCCAGTGTAGTCGATGAGATGATCGCGTCCATAGACCTTAAGCTCAGCGCCCAGGTCAGCGCCATTATACACAACGAACAATTTCAAAAACTGGAATCAACTTGGCGTTCCCTCAAGTTTTTGGTCGATCGGACTGATTTCCGGGAAAATATCAAAATTTCCATCATGAATGTCAGCAAGCAGGATCTGTTGGATGATTTTGAAGACTCTCCGGAAATTCCGAAATCAGGTTTATACCGGACGGTTTATTCCGCGGAATATGGCCAATTCGGCGGTCAACCCTTTGGAGCCTTGATCGCAAACTACGATTTCGGCCCCGGGCCTCAAGACATGAAACTTTTAGGCTCCGTGGCCAGCGTGGCGGCGATGTCCCATGCTCCTTTCATTGCCGCGGCCAGTCCGCAGTTCTTCGGCGTGGATTCCTGGGAAGCTTTGCCAGGCTTAAAAGACCTGCATTCCATCATGGAAATGCCCCAGTACACCAAATGGCAATCGTTCCGCGAAACGGAAGACTCCCGTTATGTTTGTTTGACCGTGCCCAAATTTTTATTGCGTTTGCCCTACGGCCCAAACACCGTGCCGGCGAAGTCCTTTGCTTATAAGGAAGACGTCTCCAGTGGCGACAATGATTTCCTGTGGGGCAACACCGCCTTTGCATTCGCCAGCCGACTGACCGACAGCTTTGCCAAGTATCGTTGGTGCGCGAATATTATCGGACCTCAAGGCGGCGGCACCGTGGAAGACTTGCCATTGTTCCAGTATGAAGCCATGGGAGCTATCCAGACTAAGATTCCCACTCAGGTCCTTATCTCGGAACGCCGGGAATTCGAACTGGCCGAAGAAGGTTTCGTGGCGCTGACCATGCGCAAAGGTAGCGATAATGCCGCATTCTTCTCGGCGAACTCCTGCCAGAAGCCAAAATTTTTCGGAGTATCCAAGGAAGGAAAAGAGGCGGAACTGAATTACAAGTTGGGTACGCAGCTACCATACATGATGATTATCAACCGCCTGGCTCATTATATAAAGGTTATCCAGAGAGAAAATATCGGAACCTGGAAAGAACGCGGTGATTTGGAAACTGAACTTAACAAATGGATAAGCCAGTATGTCGCCGACCAGGAAAACCCTTCGCCGGCCGTTCGCAGCCGTAAGCCGTTACGGACCGCTCTGATCGAAGTCAGCGATGTCGCTGGTGAACCCGGATGGTATAGCGTAGGGATGAAGGTTCGACCCCACTTCAAGTACATGGGAGCTTCCTTCACCTTGTCTTTAGTCGGCAAATTGGACAAATCCTAAACTGACCGGTAATTTTTCCATGGGGATTGATGCTCCCCGACAAGTATGCTGAGCAAACATCAAAACCTGTAATCATGAAGGAGGAATTTTGCCATGGCAATGACGAGTTACCTGAAACTGGAAGGCAAGAATCAAGGGGCCATTGAGGGAGATTGCACTCAGAAGGGTCACGAAAAGTGGATTCTAGTGTATGGACTGGACTGGGGTATGGAAATTCCCCGTGATGTTCATACGGGTCTACCCACGGGCCAGCGTATTCATCATCCCATTTCAATTAAGAAAAAACTTGATCCGGCCTCCCCATTGATCGCCCAGGCGTGCGCTTCCGGCGAACAGATGAAGACCTGGCAATTGGATTTCCATCACATCAGTGAAAAAGGCCAGGAAGAACTCTACTACACCATCGTCCTGGAAAACGCTATTGTCGTAGCGATCACTTACGAGAAACCTCTGACTTTCCTCGAGGAAAACAAACCGTATCACGACATGGAAACCGTAGCGTTTACTTACGAAAAAATCACTTGGTCCCACAAGAAGGCCAACAAAGAAGCGGTTGACGACTGGAAGGCGCCCAAAGCCTGATCCTGATCCCTATCGCAAGGGCCAAGCCCGCTTAACTGCCTCCCGGAACCGGTTACCCCCGGTTCTGGGGGAATCAACCACCTATTGGACTACTCCGTATTAATAATGATTCAAGAAAGACTACTGGAAAGATTACGTCATATCGAAAGTGACCCGGAATACCGCGGAGTGCCGGATCCGAACCGGATCATAGCCTCCATCATGAATCACCTGCAAAAAATTTTAAACACCAGACAAGGCAGCGCCCCCATAGACGATAACTACGGTGTGCCGGATTTTACCGATCTGGCGGTTACGTTTTCATCGGAGTCCGTCCGGGACCTGTCACGAGCCATTAAGGCCGTAATTAATAACTACGAGCCTCGTTTGAGCAATGTTCAGATTGCCGCCACCCCTCAAGGTGATAGAGTTTTGGAATTGCACTTTAAGATTGAAGGCCGGTTGAACATGGGCAATAACATGGATATGCCGGTATCCTTTGAAACCGTGGTTGATCCGGATGGTCGGATTCAGGTCAATCGTTAAGCGAGGATGACCCCCGCAACTAATGATTACTAAATTTTATCAACAAGAACTGACTCACCTGCGAGATTTGGCCGTGGAGTTCTCCAAAGCTCACCCGGCCCTGGCTCCCATGTTGGCCGGAGCCAGTCAGGATCCGGATGTGGAACGTCTTCTGGAAGGATCGGCTTTTCTCACCGGATTGCTACGCCAGAAGCTGGACGACGATTTCCCGGAGGTGGTTCACGGTTTAATGCGTCTGATCTTTCCGCATTATCTCCGGCCCATTCCTTCCACGACCATCGTGGCTTTCACGCCCAAGCAAGGCTTGATGGAAACCTTGACCATCCCCGCCGGCACAGACTTGGCTTCCGTGCCCGTGGAAGGAACCAAGGTAATTTTTCGCACTTGTTATGACACCCAAGTCTTTCCTTTGAAGATCACCGATGTCAAGCTTGAGGAGCAGCCGGGTCGCCCAACCACCTTAGCCTTACGCTTTGAACTGACCGGTTTGAAGCTGACGGCTTGGCATCCCACTGCCTTGAGGCTGCACCTTACCGGGACTTATGCTCAAGCCACCAATTTATATTATACATTTTTTAATTATGTCCGTAATGTGACCGTCGCGCCGGTCTCCGGCGGGTCGCCGCGCTCTCTCGGGCACGACTGCCTTAAACCAGTAGGTTTTTCCGCGGGACAAAGTTTGTTCCCTTATCCTTCTCAATCTTTTTCAGGGTACCGAGTCCTGCAGGAATATTTTATTTTACCGGAAAAATACTTGTTTTTCGACGTGACCGGGTTGGAACAATGGCAAGACCGCGGTCAAGGCAATGCATTTCAACTTATTTTCACCATGGACAGTTTGCCGTCCCTATTACCGCAAATTAAAAAAGAGTATTTCACTTTATTTGCCACCCCGGTGGTCAACTTATTTCCTCATGACGCCGATCCCATCACCCTGGACCATCGCCAACCCGAATATCGGGTGATGCCCTCCGGGGGTAAACCTGGCCATTATCAGGTTTATTCAGTGGAAAGCGTAATCGGATTCGCGCCCGGAACCGTCCAGAAAAGGGAGTTCGCGCCTTTTGAGTTATTTACACAACAAAATAAACAAATTCCGGTTTATTACGTCAACCAAAAAGTTTCCGCCATTCGGCCCACGGCCGAAGTCTTTATTTCCGTGGCTTATCCTCAAATGGAAGGTCTGCCCGCGCCCGAGACCTTATCTATCAAACTGCTTTGCACTAACGCCGGATTGGCTGAGAATTTGAAAGTGGGAGATGTATCTAAACCCACCAGCACTTCACCAGAGCTTTGTGAGTTTAAAAATATCCTGGCGCCGACTTTTACGGTTCAGCCCCCCCTAGGCCGGAACCTTTTATGGCGTTTGCTCTCCCACTTGGCGCTCAACCTGTTATCCCTGGCCGATAAAGAAAACCTCAAAGCTTTGGCCCGGCTGTATATTTTTCCTGAAGTCCGCGACCGATCTTCCGTCCTGGCCAATGAAAAGCGTATCGACGGTATAGTGGACTTGAAAATCACCACCGTGGATCGCCTGTTTGCCGGCTTACCCATGCGCGGTCAGGAAATCAGATTAAAGCTCAACCCCGATCACTTTGCCAGCCGAGGCGATATGTACCTGTTCAGCGCGGTCATGGACTATTTCCTCGGCACCTACGCCAACATCAACTGTTTTACCAGCTTCCGCCTGGAAGACTCTCTGAAGGGGGAAACCTATACGTGGCCGGTGAGGTTGGGAGATCGTCCTTTGATCTGAGAAAGGACCTTTTCAGTCACCCGCGGAGCTTTTCTTTTTTCCAGGCCATCCGGCTACTCCGTCTATTCCTGCGTCTGACCGGTGAAGGATCGGATACGGCTCTTTTCCAGAACCAACTCCGAGTCCGCCCCTTGTTATCCCTGAGTTTTCCTGGAACCGACGTTTATTCCGTGGAAGAAATTCCGGTGGGTGAGGCGACCCGATATCAGTTGACCGCCACTTTCCTCGGATTATACGGTGCTTCTTCTCCCCTGCCGACCCATTATACCGAAGACCTTTTAGACGAAGCTTCGGATGATAAGAGTGTTTCTCGTGATTTTCTGGATATTTTGAGTGATCCTTTTTATGGTCTGTTTTTCCGGTGCTGGACTCGGAATCGCTGGTTTATCAAGGTAGCCGAGGAAGATTCCCCGGATTTTGTCGAGCGCTTATTCTGCCTGGCTGGTTTAGGCCTGCTCGAAATGCAAACAGAAGTCCCCCAAGCTCGGCGCCTTTTAAGATATATCGGCCTCTTAACTCAGTTCCCCCGATCGGCCATGGGCCTCAAAACTTTGTTGTCCGATGCGTTGAAAACTCCTCACCTGGATGTCATCCCCAACATCCCCCGGCAAATGCAAATCCCGGAGCAGCAACGGTGTTATTTAGGAAAGCAGGGGGGGACGCTGGGGGTGGAATGCTATCTCGGTCGCCAGATTTTAGACCGGATAGGCAAAATCCAGATCAAGGCCGGCCCCTTGGATGCCGACGCTTTTCACGAAATATTGCCGGGATGCGCCGGGTACGAAGACGTCAAGCTGCTGACCAAAGTCTACTTGATCACTCCCCTGGAAAGCGAACTCAAATTGATAATGGATGCGCCTCAGGTGGAACCGACGGTTTTGGGCGGCCACCGATGGTCGTTGCTCGGCTATGACACCTGGGTATTTTCCGGAGCTCTAACCGGAGAACCGGCGGTTACGTTTCAACTATGATGATTACTATCGGAAAATTAAAATCTCCCTTGACCCCAGTCGGGACGGGATATGTGAGGTAATTTATGATCAACGTTGATATTCGATCCTTGTTGTCCAAGTTAAGCGGATTCTGCACCAACACCTTACACAACGCCGCCGGGCTGTGCGTCTCCCGGACCCATTACGAAGTAACGGTGGAACACTTTCTTCTCAAGGCCATGGAAGATACGCAAAGCGACCTGCCGACCATCCTCCGACGGTTCCAAATCGATCCTGGTCGGATGATAGCGGCCTTGGGTGAATCCCTTGAGGATTTCAAGACCGGCAACGCCGCCAAACCCGTTTTTTCCCCCGTGCTCATGGAACTTTTTCAAGACGCTTGGATGGTAACTTCCATCGATCTTGGCGAAACCCGAGTCAGGACCGGCGCTCTATTGTTGGCTTATCTGGCGAAGCCCACCTTTTTTACCAGCGGCCGTTATGCCGACCTATTGCGGACTATTAGCCGGGAAACCTTGTTGAAAGAATTTTATACCGTCACCAAAGGGTCAAACGAGCAAAAAGAAAGCGCGGCCGCCGCGGCGGCGACTCCGGGCGAAGGGCGCGCCGCCCCGGCCGGCGAGGGCTTTATCGCTAAATATTGCCAGGATTTCACCGCCAAGGCCAAGAGCGGTCAAATCGACCCGGTTTTCGGCCGAGATCATGAAATTCGGGAATGCATAGATATTTTGGCACGCCGACGCAAAAACAACCCCATCCTGGTAGGTGAACCAGGCGTGGGCAAGACGGCGGCCATTGAAGGCATGGCTCTGCGCATCACTGAAGGCGATGTGCCGGACATGTTCAAGGATACCACGCTGTTAGGTTTGGACATGGGCGCCTTGCAAGCCGGCGCCGGTATGAAAGGTGAATTCGAAAATCGCCTCAAAGGCGTGATCAACGAAATCAAGGCATCGGAAAAAGCTATTATTTTATTCATCGATGAGGCGCACACTTTGGTCGGCGCCGGTGGATCCGCCGGCGGAAGCGACGCGGCCAACCTGCTGAAACCGGCTTTGGCTCGGGGTGAATTGAAAACCTGCGCCGCCACGACCTGGAGCGAATACAAGAAATACTTTGAGAAAGACCCGGCTTTGGCTCGTCGTTTCCAACTCGTCAAGTTGAATGAACCGAGCGTGGAAGACGCCAAGTTGATCCTTCGCGGATTGAAAGCCAGTTACGAAAAATCTCATAAAGTCATTATCCGGGACGATGCCTTGGAGATGGCGGCCGAGTTTTCCGATCGCTTCATCTCCGGTCGATTCCTCCCGGACAAGGCCATCGATTTGCTGGACACCGCCTGCGCTCGGGTCAAGATCAATTTGTCGGCCAAGCCCGCCCAAGTCGAGGACAAGGAACGGACCATTCAAGCCTTGGATCGTATCAAAAAGGGATTGGAACGTGACCGGGCCAACGGCGTGGCCATCGACGAAGACAAGTATAACGACATTGTGGCTAAAATAGAACAGACCACCAAAGAAGCCCAGGAAGTCAAAGATCAGTGGCAGAAGGAAAAGGCCGCGGTGGAAAAGGTTTTGGACTTGCGGGCTCAACTCCATGCCGCGCCTCCGGAAGATGAAGCGCAGAAGGCCGATATTAAAAAGTCTTTAACCGAGGCCGATCAGGAATTAGAGACGATTCAGAGCGCCTTGCAGCTGATCCACATAGAAGTCAACCCCGACGTAGTGGCCCAGGTGGTGGCTGATTGGACGGGAGTCCCGGTGGGTAAGATGCTCCGGGACGAAGCAGACACGGTCATCAACATGGAAGAGCGCATGAAAGTGCGGATCAAAGGTCAGGACATGGCTCTCAAGGCCATGGCGGAAGTCATCCGCGCGTCGAAATCCGGCATTAAAAATCCTAATACTCCCATCGGCGTTTTTCTGTTAGTAGGACCCAGCGGCGTAGGTAAGACGGAATCCGGTTTAGTTTTAGCCGATCTGCTGTTTGGTGGAGAACGTAACGTGGTGACCATCAACATGAGCGAATTTCAAGAGGGCCATACCGTCAGCCGCTTGATCGGCTCACCTCCGGGCTATGTCGGATTCGGTGAAGGCGGCATGCTGACCGAAGCCGTGCGCCAGAGACCTTATACCGTGGTTCTGCTGGATGAAGTGGAAAAAGCCCATGTGGATGTCATGAACCTGTTTTACCAGGTGTTTGACAAAGGTATGCTTTCCGATGGTGAAGGCAAGGAGATCAATTTTAAGAACACGGTTATGATTCTGACCAGTAACCTGGCCACGGATATCATTCAGGAAATGACCACCGGCGAGGAAACCGTCCCGTTGGAAGCCGTGGTCGGCGCCATCCGGCCGATATTGTCCAAGCACTTCAAACCGGCGCTTGTGGCTCGTATGAATGTTGTGCCCTACGTCAGTCTGAAGCCCGAGGCGCTAAAGCGTATCGTGACGCTCAAGCTCGACCGCATCAAGCAGACCCTCCTGGAAAACAACAAGATGACCCTGAATTACACTGAAGCCGTGTTGGATCAGATTACGGCCCGCTGCACGGAAGTGGAAACCGGAGCGCGAAATATCGACTACATCCTCAACGGCAATGTCTTGCCGCAACTGGCCCAGACTATTTTAGGGCATATGGCCAGCGGCGGCATGCCCTCCAAGGTCAACTTGGATGTGAATGAGGACGGCAGTTTCAAGATGGATTTCGAGGATTAATACCGGACCACAGGTGAAATTTTAAATTTCGCTTATCATCGGGTCGCGTTTGACGTCATATGAACGCGACCCGATTTTTTTATTCAAACGATAACCCGGGCCGGATCAATGGGTATTGCTTTTCGGCCTAATTATCAAGAGGCGATTGCCTATAGCGATGCTCGAAGGTTTTTTCGGAATGATGCGGTCAAAATCTCAGCTCATTTGCGAACACCCCAGTCGGTCATTTCAACCGAAAGGAGAAATCTCATTGTGATTTGGTAGTGTTGGAGATTTCTCGTCGCGGCCTGTGGCCGCTCCTCGAAATGACAATGATACTTCAAAGCGAAGAAACTTTCGAGAACCACTATAACTGTCCTTTTGGCCATCACCTCTTAACCCAAGCTTACCAAGTTCTTCGTATAAATAAGTTTAAAAAGTTAAAGAT
>JADFXS010000101.1 GCA_015233515.1 Deltaproteobacteria bacterium
GGATATGGCCGGTCTGATCGCGCCGTATGACGCTTATGAGCTGATTTCAGCCCTCAAAGCCCAGTGTAAGGTCCCCATCCATCTGCACACTCACTACACTTCCGGCATGGCCTCCATGAGCTACCTCAAGGCTGCTGAAGCCGGAGTGGACATTGTGGACTGCTGCCTGGCCCCCTTTGCGTTAAGGACTTCTCAGCCGGCGGTGGAGCCCATCGTGGCCGCCCTCAGCGGGACCCCCAGGGACACCGGATGCAGCCTGAGCCTTTTGGTGGAACTCAGCCAAAAACTGGAAGAAGTTGCGCTAAACTACAAGCGCTTACTGGATGATACCAAGATGGCCACCATCGACACCAGCGTGCTTCTGCACCAGGTGCCGGGCGGGATGATTTCCAATCTGGTCAACCAGCTCAAGGAACAGAAAGCCATCCATCGTCTGAACGAAGTTTACGCTGAAATCCCCAGGACCAGGACACAGTTGGGCACTCCACCCCTGGTCACTCCCACCAGTCAGATCGTGGGCGTCCAGGCGGTCATGAACGTGCTTTTAGGACCCTACAAATTTGTGTCCCAGGAAACACGCGGCCTGGTCCAGGGTCTTTACGGCCGGACCCCCACCCCCATCGATCCGGAAGTGGCGGAAAAGGTCTTGAAAAAGGGGAAGGAAGGACGGCATCAACAATATGAATGCCGACCCGGCGATGTTTTAACGCCGGAAATGGATAAAGTGAAGGAAAAAACCACGGATTACGCCAAGACTGAGGAAGACCAACTCACCTGCGCTTTATTCCCGTCCACGGGCAAGGCTTTTTGCGAAGAACGCAATGTAACCAAGGCCGAATACGGCTCGGAATAAGCAAAGATACCCTGATCCGGTCCCAAGGGGCGCCGACCCCTTTGGACCACAAGGGTGCCTCTAGAGATTGTAAAATACCATCCTGACGCCTCCTGAAAACCGTGAGACGCCAGGATGTTACGCCTAAGGAGAGTGTGTCTCCCGGCGGTAGGTGGAGAGGATAAAATTCCCCGGCGTTAGATCATCGGGAAATACATCCTTTCGATAGCCTGAAAATTTTTCAATACGTTTTGACGGCCGACCACCGCCGGGCCATGTCCGGGAAGAATGACCTCCACATCCAGGGCGGACATGCGGCGAATGCTGTCCTTGAGCAGCCGGCCGCTGCCGCCGGGAAAATCGGTTCGGCCTACGCCTTGGGCAAAGATAAGATCGCCGGTAATCAGGACTTTTCGGTCGGGCCAATACAAGCAGATACTTCCCGGGGAATGGCCGGGGGTATGATGAACCTGGAGGGTATGATCGCCTATGACCAGGTCACCCGGGACCAGGTGAACGTCTATTTTTATTTCCGGCATCTTTAAACCCATCATCCGATAAAATTCCGGGCCGGTCTTCCTCAGGAAGATTTCATCATCAGGATGCATGGCCTGTTTGGCCCCTGATTTTGCAATCTCCGGTCCGGCTTCCATATGGTCGGGATGACAGTGGGTATATATGATCAAGTTTATTTCATCCGGTTTGACGCCGTCCGCGGACATTTGTTTGGCCGGATGAGGAAATAAATGTTTGTGACCGGGGTCAATCAAGGTCTTGACCCGCCCGCTGATCATGATAGTGTTACTGTTGTTTTGGGAATAGCTTTCCCAGGGATAAAAAAACAGGTCCTCGGCAATCTTCATAAAGATACTCCAAGAAGTTTTGAGGACCAACATAACCATGCTGGCTTCACTGGTCAAGGGGCTATTGAATATGGCCCGGTTCCAAGGAGAAGGAGGAACGATCATGTCCAGGCTTATTACCGCGGTATTGTTGGCTTTTGTGATGTTCGGCCCGGGGGCGGGGCTGGGTCTGGCCGCCGACGCGGCCATGGTCGTGGATCAGTCCGGTCCGGAAGCCAAATACGACGTCGGCCCCAAGACCGGGACTCCGGTCAATCTCATGGATTTCCTGAGTGACGGCGACCGAATCGATCTGCCGTCCGGTGGCCGCCTAGTCCTTAATTATTTTTCTTCCGGTAAAAGGGAAGACATCACCGGCGCCGGTAAATTAACCGTCAGCCAAGCCGCCAGCCAAGCTGGGCCGGGGATCAAAGTGATCTCTTCCCAGGCCGCTTCGCCGCCGCCTCAATCCGTGGTGGATGATGGCGCGCAAAAGGCCGGCATGGTGGCTTTTCGCAGTAGCAGCCTCAAATCCAGTACGCAGAAAGGCGGCGCCAAGCCTGCCGGCGGCAAATTGGATCATCGTTTGAACGAATTCCAAACCCAGACCCAAAGCCCAAGCCAGATCGCGCCGGCCACTCTTTTCCAGACGGCCATTTTGCCGGGGAAGCCGGTTTTTTCCTGGAAACCGGTCAATGACGCCACTAAGTATACGGTTAAAGTTTATGCCGGCGCCAACAGCCTCTGGGAATCGGAAACCGATCGGACGCCCATGACCTATGCCGGCCCGCAACTAAACCCGGGGACTAAGTATAAATGGACGATCACGGCTTTGAACGGCTCCAAGGAAATAGCTCGCGGCGGTAGTGAATTTTGGGTCCTGTCCGCGGATAAAGCCAAGGAAAAGGCGGATACCGAAGCCCGAATCCGGAAAACTTCCCTGCCGGATTCTCCCGAAGTGCAGATAGGTCAAGTCATGCTTTACCAGAAGTATGAACTATACGACGAAGCCGCGGTCATTCTGCAAGGCCTGGTAAAGAAATATCCTAAAAATCAGCAGATGGCCAAGCAGCTCAAATTGCTTTCGCCGGGTTTGACCCTTTAAACCGGTTTGTGGACCATGACCTCCTCCATGGGAATAGGGATAGGGGCTATCGTCGCCGGTCTGGTCATCATCGGCTTGGGCCAAGCTCTGATCCGGCCTTTTAAAACCGAGGCCCTCGAAACCGGTTTTAGGTCACAGATGTTCACTATCGGCGGCTTATTATATTTTTCGGGATATGGCCTGACTATTTTTGGCGCCTGCATGACCTTCGTGGGAGGTATGATTCTGTGGCTGTGAATATGCCTGCCAGGGTTAGCGAGCGAAATTAAAGTGCTTCCGTTCTTTGTATATCGAAGTTCCCCGCGGTCCGCCGCTGGGAACTTCGATGTTTAACTCCCGGGGCCGCTACCCGGAACCGGTATCCGGAACCGGCGAAATACGTTATCCTTCTTCACCAATAGTACCTTCATGCCGCGAATCTGAACCCTTGGTCGGTTTTACCTGCTCCTGGTATAACTTTTTCTCAAAACGCCAAGGTGAGTGCAAAACTGGGAATTTTGGCCCGGATCGAGGAGAGCGGTATTTTGAAGCCGCATGAATACCGACGTATTTTGAGGACTTCAAAATAAAGCCCGACGAAGAGTTGGGCCAAAAGGGCAGTTTTGCAATTACCGCGCCAGATAGCCGATTATCCGGCTCGTTCTTCTCCCGTAAATTAATGAGGAAATCTGTCCCGGATTACGAGTCCAGGGTTCCGCGAGGAGGGGTCTGGTATGTTTTCGCTGTGGAATCAGCCTGATAAAACAAAAGCCATTCTCGATTCGATTTACAATCCCGTTATCGCCATTGACGATCAAGGCAATATCGTCATGTTCAACCGGGCCATGGAACGCATTACCGGCAATGTATCCGATGAAATCTATGGACGTCCCTTAAATTCGGTCATCACCAATGCTCAACTCACTCGGATTCTGGAGACCGGTCGCTCGGAGGTAACCCAGAAAATCGAGATCGGCGACCGGATGTTCACATCCAACCGGGCTCCGATTGTGGTCAATGGGCAGATGATCGGAGCCGTCTCCATTTTACAGGATATTTCGGAACTGGAGGCCATTTCCAGCGAGCTTCACCATAGCAAGCGGATAATGGAGGAGTTGACGGCCATTATCGAATCGTCCTTTGATGGAATCTACGTTACCGACGGCGAAGCCCGGACCATAAGAGTCAACGGCGCGTACGAGCGCATCACCGGGGTTAAAAGAGAGGAAGTCCTCGGTCGCACCATGTACGAATTGGTGGCGGAAGGTTTTTACAATGAGTCGGTCACCGTGCGCGTTCTCCAGACCCGCCGGCCGGGATCGTTGATCCAAAAGATAAAAACAGGAAAAACGGTCATGGTCACGGGAAATCCCATTTTTGACTCGGAAGGCAACATCGTTCTGGTCGTGACCAATGTCAGGGATGTGACCGAGCTTCATCGCCTGCAGCAAAAACTGGAAAACATGGATCGCCTGCAATCCGAACGTGAAATCGAACTGCGCCAGTTAAAGGAAACTTTTTTAGGCGAGGGGCAAATCGTAATAAGATCCAAAAAGATGAAAGACTTGACCGAACTGGCCTTGCGCCTGGCTCAGGTGGATTCCACCGTGCTCATTCAAGGTGAATCCGGCACCGGCAAGGAAGTCCTGGCCGATTTCATCCACCGTAACGGTTCCCGCCGGGATCAGCCTTTGATCAAAATCAGTTGCGCGGCCATCCCGGACCAACTCCTGGAAGCGGAACTTTTTGGCTACGCGCCCGGAGCTTTCACTGGAGCCCGCAAGGAAGGCAAAGCCGGAATCTTTGAAGTCGCCCGGAAGGGGACGGTGTTTATGGATGAGATCGGGGAAATGCCCTTGGGATTACAGGCCAAATTGTTACGGGTTCTGCAAGAAAAAGAGATCACCCGGGTGGGAGATACGGTTTCTTTTAAGGCTGACGTCCGGCTGATGGCGGCCACCAACCGGGACCTGGAGACCTTGGTGGAACAGGGTCAATTCCGCAAAGATTTGTTTTTCCGCCTCAATGTTATCCAAATTACGGTTCCGCCCTTGAGGGAGCGGCGCGAGGCCATTGTTAAATTAGTTTATCATTTTATGGACAAATTCAACGGCAAGTTCGGGCTGAGCAAGCAGATGAATCGTCAAGTCCTTGATATCCTAATAGACTATGACTGGCCTGGCAATATCCGTGAACTTGAAAACGCCATAGAAAGAATGGTGGTCGTTACGCCGGGCGAAGTTATTACCCTGGAGGATCTGCCGCCCCAGATAAGACCGCGGTCTTCTTCATCGACAAATTCCCTGATGGAGGGCCGCTCCTTAAAGGAGATCCTGGCCGAAGTCGAGCGGCTGACTCTGGAAGAAAGCCTGAAGCACCATAAAACTACCCGAGAAGTGGCTCGCGCTCTGGGATTGAATCAATCCAACGTGGTGCGCAAGTTAAAACGTCATCGACTAAGCGCCGAAACGAAGCAATAAGCCTTGAGGCGTTTTTGATCACGGGAAGCGATCAGGATAGGCGCCCATCAAAAATAACCCAGGCCGGATGACGGTCCATCAACTGTAACAAGCCGGAATTTTTTTGAAATCATCCCATTGTCTATCTTCATGGGAGGTGAAGACATCGGCATTGAGCAGCAGGGACAGATGTTCGATGCGGTATATGCTCTCGGCCGCCAGTTGGGCGTCCCATACATTGCTGCCCGGTATTTTTAAGCGCATGTTCTCCAAAGTGGATAACGCGTCACCGGTGATAATATGGTATTTACCGCTTTTAAGCCTGATAATGACTGATTGATGTCCGGGAGTATGTCCGGAGGTTCGGACGACGGAGACGCCGGGCAACAACACGCGATCGCCTTCGATAAGGTCGTACTGGAGAGGGAAATTAAAGTGATTGTTCATATATTGACCGGACGCGAAGGCGTCGGGCTGGAAAGCGAAACGATATTCTGATTTTTGAACGACAATGGGGCAGTGATCGAAATATCGCAAGCTGCCGGTATGGTCCCAATGCATATGGGTCAGAATGACCATCCGGATATCCTTTATCCGGATATTCAAGGTGTTTAAATGGCTCTCGATCGTGCTCTGTTCGGTCATTTCCGGTTTGATCAGCTTTGCTCGAGGCCCCCAGGCTTTTTCCGGATTTATCAAACCTTCGGGATTGAGTCCCAGATCGATAAGGATCGGACCTTCATCATGCATAAGGAGGACGGCATAAACGGGGACTTTGATTTTCCTCCCGATATCCACGCTGGAAATCAAAATGGACCGGTCGATGGTGAGGAGGCCGGTGGGGAGCAAATAAAAAGACTGAACGGCCATATGGATCACCTCTCAAATCACTTTGTCCTTTTTCATCGCGTCTATGGCGCTATCGTCGAATCCTAAGCTATGAAGAATTTCCTTCGTGTCTTGTCCCAGCATCGGCGACGGTTCAAACGATTGCGGCATCTGGTATTGGGCGCTTTTGATGGGAAACCCCGGCATGGTTACCAGGCCCGCCTGGGGATGATCGAAAGAAGCAATCATATTTCGCGACTTCACCTGCTCATCTTCCATTACACTGCTGATAGTGTTGATCGGTCCGCAGGGAATTCCGGCTTTTTCCAAAATGGTTATCCACTCGGAAGTTTTTTTGATCTTCGTGGACTCTTCGATGATGGGCTTCAGATGATGATGATTTTGCGTCCGCAGGTCATTACTCCCGAACCTTTCATCCGCA
Source organism: Deltaproteobacteria bacterium (assembly GCA_015233515.1). Next base: position 6,488 of record JADFXS010000101.1, read on the forward strand.
AGCAGATCCCGGCGGTCGATGACCTCGCAGAAATCTATCCATAGTCCCTGATTACCCGCGCAGACGATGATGTAACCATCCGCGCTTTTATAGGATTCAAACGGGGTGATGGATGGATGGCGATTGCCCACGGGGCCGGGAAGCTGGCCTGTGGCACAATAGCGAATGATGGCGTTTTCCAAAAGGGCCACCTGACAGTCAAGCATGGCCACATCGATAAAATCCCCTTCCCCGGTGCGATTTCTCGCCAGCAAAGCGCCTTCAATGCCTATGGCCAGATAGAGTCCGGCCGCCAGGTCGCCCAGGGAGATGCCGACGCGCGTCGGCTCTGAATCTTCCAATCCGGTAATGCTCATTATGCCGCCATATCCCTGCACGACCAGATCATAGGCCGATTTCTCCCGATAAGGGCCGGTATGACCGAATCCGGAAAGAGAGGCGCAAATCAATCCTTTATTATGAACCTTCATTTTTTCATAGGAAAGCCCTAAACGATCCAAAACCCCAGGGCGGAAATTATCGACCATGACATCGGCATTACGGAGCAATTCCAAAAGAATCTTTTTCCCCCGTTCATCCTTGAGGTTGAGGGTCATACCTTTTTTATTACGATTGACGCTCATGAAATAGCCGCTCTCCCCTTGGATGATCGGACTAAAGCCTCGTGCGTCATCACCCACCCCGGGAAATTCAATTTTGATAACCTCAGCCCCCATGTCCGCGAGAATCATGGTACAAAACGGCGCGGCCAAATTTCTTGATAGATCGATAACTTTAATGCCTTTCAACATAAATACATCCTCCCTTACAATGGCAGATTGGAATGCTTCTTATAAGGTCTCCATTCTGTCTTTCCACTCATGGCCGCCAGGGCGCTGATTAATTGTGGACGCAATTCCTGCGGATCGATAATATCGTCAACCAACCCCCATTCCGCCGCTTTATACGGCGTTGTGAATCTGTTTCGATAGTCCGCCACCATTTCCGCATGTTTGGCCACCGGGTCCGCCGCCTGAGCGATTTCATTTTTAAAAACGACATCCGCCGCGGCTTCCGGACCCATAACCGCAACTTCCGCCGTGGGAAAGGCGATGACCAGATCGGCGCCCAGGCCCTTGCCACACATGGCGGAGTAGGCGCCGCCATAACTTTTCCTCAGAATAACGGTTATCTTGGGAACAGTGGCTTCCGAGAAGGCATAAAGAAGTTTTGAACCGTTACGAATGATACCGTTATGTTCCTGAGCGATGCCTGGCAGATAGCCGGGACAATCGACAAACGTTATCAACGGCAGGTTGAAGGCGTCGCAGAAGCGCACAAAACGGGCCGCCTTCCATGAAGCATTAACGTCCAGGCAGCCCCCCAGCACGCGGGGCTGATTTCCGACAATGCCGACGGGTCGGCCGTTAATCCGGGCAAAACCTATGACAATATTCTGCGCAAACTTTTTTTGAACTTCCAGGAAATCACCATCATCGACTATAGAAAGAATGATGTCGCGGACATTGAAAACCTCGGAAGATTTGTCAGGGACAACATCCCTCAATTCAGGGGATAACCTGGTCGGCGGATCGGTCGTCGCCCGGCAAGGCGGCTGCTCCTTGCTGTTGGAAGGCATGAAGCTCAATAGCTTTTGCACCAGCCGCATGGCCTCTTCTTCCGTGCCGGTGACAAAATGGGCCACTCCGGTCTTGGAGGCGTGAACACGACAGCCGCCGAGTTCTTCAAACCCGATTTTTTCTCCGGTGACGGCTTTTATTACCGCCGGGCCGGTAATAAACATCTTGGCAATGGGATCCACCATGATAATGAAGTCGGTCAGGGCAGGCGAATAGACCGTGCCCCCGGCGCATGGTCCCAGGATGACCGATATCTGAGGAATCCAGCCCGAGGCGATACTATTTTTGCCGAAAATTGAACAATATCCATTCAGCGCCCCCATGCCCTCTTGAACCCGGGCCCCCCCGGAATCGTTCAAGCCTACGATGGGGGCGCCTACCTTCATAGCCATGTCCATGAGCCGGCAGATTTTCAGGCCCTGGGCTTCACCTAAAGATCCACCCATCACCGTAAAATCGTTGGAAAAAACATAGGTCCTTCTTTGATCTATGGTTCCCCAGCCGGCCATAACGCCTTCATTGGCAAGTTCCAGATTCGCGAGCCCGAAATCGAGGCAGCGATTTTTGATCCACGGGTCCAGTTCGGTAAAGCTATTTTGATCAAGCAGGAGATCCAATCTTTCCTTGGCCGTTTTCTTACCCAGGGCATGCTGTTTTTCTATTTTCTCTGGACCGCCGCCTTGGGACAAGGCGGCCTTCTTTTGAAGGAACCCTGATAAGAGCTCTTCTCGCCTGGTCATTTTCTCCTCCGATTCCACTTGGCTTGATCATTTGTCAAAATGCACTTCCCTTATCCTGACCGATGGATCCATAAAACCGGGTTTGAGCCGGATTTTCCACATACCAAATGTCATGTTTTCGAATTGAGAATTATTCTTTCACCGTTATTCCCATTTGCGGACATGTCGTCTCACACAGCCGGCAAACCATGCATTCATCAGGGGATTTTACCACAACCTTGCCATTGACAATGACGAATACCTGGTTGGGACATTGATCCGCACAGGTTCCGCAGCCGGTGCAGTTTTCTATCTTGATTTCGATTACCAGCATTTTCCGTGTTGCCTCCTGATTTCTATTCGAAAAACGATGGCGCCATTGCGGCAGGCTCAGGAAACCGGCTCCCGCCTCAATGCACCCGCCCTATCACCTAAACGATAGACCGGCCGACCCAGAAGCCTTCATGTGTCGCGGATGCCATGCTCCTCAC
>JADFXS010000102.1 GCA_015233515.1 Deltaproteobacteria bacterium
GATTCGGCGCCGCCATCCTGGCCTGGGTCACGGTGGCGCTGATCTCTGCGCTTTCTCCGATAATGTCTTCAAAGGTATATCTGGTCTCATCACCGGAGCGGTTGGTTTTCAGCGAGGGTGTGGGCGTCGCCTCCGACAGTGTGATCACCGATCCGCCTCCGGGCCAACTACCGTCGTTTATCGGCGTAGTGGTCACCAGGCAATGGCAATGACCGGATTTTGTCTTTAGCGACGCTAATTGATGTTCGGTGCTGGCTTGACCACCGATCAATCTGACGAAACCATCCAAGGGAGTAGCGCTGATTTGCCGGCCGACCAGTTCTTGGGGGGTCAGACCTAGCAACTTGGAAGCGGACGAATTTACGCTGTTGATGATTCCTTGGGTATCCAGGGCGATGAGGCCTTTTCCTACCGACTCCAAAGCGGCGTTCATGTATACGTTTCGGCGGCGTAGGTCTTCTTGGGCCAGTTCCATATGGAGACGGTCTTCAATAACCCGCGCCCAAGCCAGGACCATTTCCATGATGGGAAACTTGGAGTTTTCGCGAGGGCCGGAGATGTCCAGGCAGCCGACGATCCCGCCGGCAGGATCGAATATGGGTGTGGCGGCGCAGGTCCAAAGGTGGTGGCCGTCATTGTAGTGCTCGGGCCCGGTCACCTGGATGGACCGCCCCAAGGTTAAAGCCGTACCAATGGCGTTGGTGCCGACGCTTAATTCCGACCAGTTGGAGCCCGGGCCGAAATTTATCTTTTCCGCTCGTCGTAAAGCTTCTAGATCCCCCATGCCTTTGAGAATATATCCGTCATGATCGACTAAGACGATGATAAATCCGAAACCGCGCAGCAGTTTTTGCAGGGCGATCAGCAGGGGATGAGCCGCTTCCACCAAGCAGTTTTGCCGGGTTTCCAAATCATGGGTGGACAGAATATCCTGGCAGCGGCCTCCAGCGAATTCAACCTCGGCGCGATAGCATCGATCCCATGATTCCGCTATGGGCGGAGGGACGGTTCCGGGCTCCACTCGACCCGCGTGAATAAAATTTTTCCAAGCTTTTTTCTCTGTGGGCCGGCATCTTCGCCAAAACGAGGCCGGCGATTGGGAAGGAGGACTATAACCCCGAAGAGGGACCATACTCCTTTGAGAGTCTTCCTTGACGAGCTTGTAACCACTTTCTTGCCGGGTCAACTCATACATAACTTACCCACTCGCCAAAAAGGCTGCATTTGCCTTCCTAGACTGCATATTGAGCCAGGGAGGGCTTGTTATTTTGAGATTAGCCATCCGCCGGGACGGCTTCATGACCGCGAAGGCGTCCCCCAGCTGGGCCGGGGGATGAAAATGAAATTAATTTTTTAGATAATGTTATGAAAATCCAACTATTTCGCTGCGACCAGATTTTTAGTGATACGCCATTTATGCGCCTGGTTGGGATCTCCTACGGACTCGGATCAACGGCCAAATTCGGCCCCAGGCAATTTCAAGCCTTAATCCGGCCGCGGGATGGGCTTTTTGAAACCAGCGATCAGAAGTTAGTCCGATTAATGCCTAGCCCGTTTTTAGCCACGGATGGTCAACAATTTTTCAAATTCACATCTTTCGCCAGGGAGATAATAAATTCGTAGTACTTGGAGCTAAGCTGGTGTTTGGCCTGGTTTTTGCACAATCTCCTTGAGCGCCCTATTGGGTGAGCCCTATCATACTAAATCGTATCGATCTGTAAACAAAATTTTACAATTCCTCCATGAATTTTAACGCCGATACCGCCTTTTCTTTAGGAACATATTCCAAAGTCAACTCGCCATCTGGCCGGCCTTCGGTTCAAGCCGGAAGAGCCCGATTCAGGCTTGGTTCACAAAAGAACAAGCCGTCATGGTAATACATTGATAAAATACAGGTTTTTTCTGACCCGCTCCTAAATCATGCTTATCGCCTTTTAGTTAAACCACTTCCCGCAATACGATTCAAATCGTAATCAATCGGAAGGCTTTTTTGCCAAAAGTCACGCCGATTCCCTCTCATAATCCTTGGTGTTTATAGGTAAAACTTTTTCCGATCATTTGGCCCGATTATTGCTTGACATTATCCCTCTTGAGAGAGAAACTCACCGCAAGCCAAGGCTTGGCGAGGTGCCCGACCAGCGTCCAACCCTAATCATTAACTGTTTGTGCGAGTATCACTAGAGATTTTAATCATGAATCTCGATAGGCAAACTTTACATATCAAACCAGTAGTGATGAATCGTTATCCGGAACCACTGCCCCGGCGCGAAGAAACGATTAATTATTATCTGCTGGACGCACTCCGCCGCCAGAAAAAAAGTTCTCCACCGCTGAGGCATCACCGATGACTTATACGGTCTTTCCATCGAAAGGCAGGCGCCGGCCCGGCAGCGCGATTATTATCGTTCGTTCAGACTTATACTGCATATTAAAGGGGAAATTTACACCAATCCATATTTAAAAGCCAATAGGATTACTCGGGTAGCAAAGGAATGCAAGCCAGAAGGAACAACAATTCGGCACCGTTTCTTGGTGAATTAACTCCGGGAGTCGTCGGATCGGACTCTCCGGAGAAAAAGCGTTTCAGGGTTATAAAAGATCACCATGACTAGCCTTCCGGCGGAGCGTCAGGTGTCATTTCGGAGCGCGGCACAGAACACGGAGGAAAATCTTCAAGGCCCGGGAGACCGGTCTTCAAGTAGCCGGATATCTCCCACCTCCCTTAAAATGGCCGCAATCTGTTGCTTCTTTTAAGCACCCACACTCCCGGGTCGGGTCTTTCTAAATCGAAAATTCAAGATGCGGAATCCATCCATTTCGATTGAAGGGAGGTTACTGGCAACAGGATTAGCGAATCAGGTCCGGAGGGAAATTGATCACCTCCGATCACCGCGACACTAAGCTTCTAGCCGCAACGCTATTTTCCCGATTTTGGTTTATTGACCGGCGGAAAAAACACCGGACGGCCAAATGAACCACCTTGTGTTTCGCTGGTGATTTTGCGCTCCAGTTGCGCTTAGACGGCAAGTTTGATGGCAGTATCTGTATTTTCTCGCAACTACAACATTTTTAAGGAGAGGCGTATGAAAAGAGAGAAATCAGTATTTGTTCTGATAACGATGGTCTTTTTCCTCTTAACCTTGTCTTCTCCCCCGGCCATGGCCGCCGACAAGGTTTTCAAACTGGGTATTTTGGCGCCTTTGACCGGCCCGGCCGGCAAGCCTGGCACGGAAATGAAGAATGGCGCCACCATGGCCATTGAGAAAGCGGGTAATAAAATCGGCGATTACAAAATTGAACTGGTGTACATCGATGATCAATCGGATGCCGCCAAGGCGACCAACGCCCTGTCCGAGGCCATCGAGCGCCAGGGTGTTCAGGCCGCCATACTGGATTGGAACACGGCCGTAACCGTGGCCTGTTTTGATGTCTTCAACAAATACAAGGTCCCATATCTTTTCGGTATGGGTGGCGGCAAGGCCGCCAATGACAAATGGTTGGCTCAACCCGAAAACCGTTACATGATCATGAAAGGTTGGCCCATCCCCCAAAAAAGGGTTACGGGGTACATCGAGTGCCTGAATAACGCCATTAAAAAAGGGGCGTGGAAACCGGAAAAGAAACTGGGGGCTTTGTGGGGTGAGGATACCGACTGGGGTCGAAGCCTGGTGAAAGGGATGAGTGAAGGCATGAAGGCCAACGGCTGGGAAGTCTTCACCGAAGAGTATTTTGCTCTGACCCAAACCGATTTTTATCCTTTCCTAAGCAAATGCAAAGAGGCCGGAGTCACAGCCTTAATGGGCACCACTTCTTCGACGGCCTCCGTATCGGCCCTGGTTAAACAAAGCAATGAAATCGGTATCAAGGCTGTCCTGGCCGCCGACGGTGTGGGCTGGATCGGTGATTGGTACAAGTTGATCGGCCCGGCTTCGGACGGAATCCTGGACATGATTCCCCAGATCTCTACTCCCGGCCAGAAAGCCTTTGCCGAAGAATATCAGAAAAAATTCGGTTATGCTCCCAGCCCGTCCGCGGCCGGCCATGCTTTTGACTATGCCAATTTCTTCCTATTGATTGCCAAAAAAGCTATTGAAAAATACGGAAAACTCGATTCCGAATCCGTTTACAAAATCAGCGTGGACGAAGTCATTCCGGGCAAACTGACCTTCAGCGCGGCTGACGGGGCTTTGTTCCACAAAAGATATGGAACCACTCCTCAGGATGCGCCGGACCCCAAAATCGGCCAGGATGATTTCTACTTCCCGGTCATCCAGTACAAGGGCGGAGTGGGCAAGATCGTCTTCCCGGAAAGCGCCAAGGAGACTGACCTGGTATTTAAGTAAAACGCCCGTATTTCATGGTTCATCGCACCTGGTCCGGCTAACCGGCCTCAACCAGGCCAGGGTGACGATGAACCATGAATATCGACTTGAACCAAGCTCTTTTCCGGATTTTCCCGGAGGCAGGGCTACTCGTCCTGACCGGACCATTTATTGCCTAATCAATCGCTAACTATCCCAAACTACCGAGAGTAGACATGAAGATCATCGAAACCAGGGAACTCACCAAACGCTTCGGCGGTCTAATCGCGGTGAACCGAGTCTCCATGCATGTGGCGGAAGGTGAAATCGTCGGTTTGATCGGCCCCAACGGCGCCGGAAAAACCACTTTTCTGAACGCCATCGCCGGCTTGGACCCGCCTTCTTCGGGATCGGTTTTTTTCATGAACCGGGAGACCACGGGACTGCCGCCGGAACGCATGTGTCATCTAGGATTGGCGCGGACCTTTCAGATTCCGCGACCTTTCCCTAAAATGACTGCTTTTCACAATGTTCTGACCGCGGCCTATTTCGGCAATTTACCTGCCCCGGTTCCCGATCCCGAGGCTCACGCCCGTGAAAAGCTGGACTTTGTGGAATTTCCCATGCCGGAAGATACGGTGTGTGAAAACCTCAATACCCTACAGTTGAAAAGACTCGACCTCGCCCGGGCTCTGGCCAGCAACCCCAAGCTGATTCTCTTGGATGAACTGGCTGCTGGGTTGACTTTCGGGGAGCTTAACGACTTGATGGCCATCATCCGAAAAATTCGAGACCGTGGGACGACCATCATGCTGGTTGAACACATAGTCCAAGTCATTATGGGCCTGTGCGACCGTCTGGTAGTCATCCAGTTCGGCAACAAAATCGCCGATGGTCCGACCCAGGACGTGGTCAAGGATCCCATCGTGGAAACGGCATATTTAGGAGCGGATTTTTAACAATTCCGTCCGAGGAGGAACCATTGCTGCTGGAAGTAAAAAATTTGGATTCCGGATACGGTTTTCTCCAAGTCTTGTGGAAGGCTTCCCTTCAAGTCGCGACAGGAGAATTCATCTGTCTGATCGGGCCCAACGGAGCCGGCAAAAGCACCATGCTCAAAACGATTTGCGGTTTGATGGCCCCGATTGACGGGGAAATTCTGTTTAAAAATCGATCCATAATCGGTTTGGAAGCCAACCGGATTTGCCAGCTTGGACTCAGCTATATCTCCGAAGAAACCAATCTGTTTACCGGGATGACGGTCCGGGAAAACCTCACCATGGGAGCCTACACCGTCAAAGACCATAAAAAGAAAGCGAAAACCTTGGATTTTGTTTACGGCCTGTTCCCCAAACTGTACGAACGACGCGATCAATTGGCCGGAACCATGAGCGGCGGCGAGCGTAAAATGTTAGCCATCGGCCGGGGAATAATGGCCAATCCGGAACTCCTTCTGGTAGATGAGCCTTCCTTGGGCCTGGCCCCCCAGGTGACGTCCGATGTGTTCAAAAGTCTGGACATTCTTCGTCAGAGCGGAATGACCCTGGTGTTGGTGGAACAGAACGTCAAGAAAACTCTCCAGGCCACCGACCGGGGTTATATACTGGAAAAGGGCAGGATCATCATGCAGGGGCCAAGCACGGACTTGGCCCAGGATGATCACGTGCGTAAGGTTTTTCTAGGGGTTTAACCCGAGGACAACGATTATCGACATACCATCAAATCCGAGGAAGGTCGGGAAATCAATCCATGGAGTCATCAAAAGAACAATCTTTTTTGAGACGGATCATGATGCGGCTGAGGTCCACCGCCGGATTGACCATATTGGCAAGCATCACCGTCCTTGCGGCAGCCACTATTCACCGCGGACCGTATATCCTGGTCAACACCGTGGTGACCGGTGGCATGTGGGCCTTGATGTCAATGGGCTTGGCCCTGGTCTTCGGGGTTATGAACATCGCCCACTTCGCCATTGGTGAAATGTTCATGGTCGGCGGGCTTTTTTCCTTTTTCGTGGTCACCCCACTGAATGATTACCTTGTCCAGAGCCCTAATGCGATCTTGTCGGCCGTGGCCCCTCTGATCGCCATCCTGGCGGCCACCCTTGGCGGCGCCTTGATCGGGGTGATAACCGAGATATGCGTATTCCGGCCTTTGAGGCGGCGAAGCCGCGAACAATGGATCATGAATACCTTCCTGTTAACCCTGGGCATCTCCATCATCATGATTAATGGGCATCAACTCATCTTTGGAACGGAATTCAAGGGAATCGTCAATTATTGGAATTACCCCCCTATCCGGGCTTTTGGAACCTTTATGTCCTTCGACCGGGCCTTCGTTTTTGCCTGTAGTGTGGTGGTGATGGCCGGATTCTGGATTTTCATGAAATATACCATGGTCGGCCAGGCCATCCGGGCTGTATCCCAGGACGAAAGAGGAGCTTTGATGGTCGGCGTCAACCTTAACACCATCCAAACCCTGACCATGGCTCTAAGCTGCGGGCTGGCCGCCTTGGCCGGCGCTTGCCTGCTCTTCATGTTCCCTTCATATCCCACCGTGGGCATAGCCCCCTTGTATAATGCTTGGTTCGTGGTCATTGTGGTGGGGTTGGGTAACGTGGCCGGAACCGTAGTGGGCGGGTTCATGGTGGCCATGTTTCAGATTTTGACCACTATCTATATCGGCGAAGGCTGGAACCTGGTGTTTCCGTCGCTCCTCATTATCGCCATCCTGGTCTTTAAGCCCTCCGGCCTTTTCGGAACCGCGGTCAGAGGCGTTTTGGATCAATAAACAGGTGATCTTACATGAATGACAAGGATAAAGCTCCAAGCGGGATTCTCTCCACAGTGCCCAAAATTTTAGGCAAAGCCGGCTTTACCCCTTTGGGATGTATCTGTCTGCTGCTCCTGGCCCTGCTGCCCCTGATTCCTCCTTTCAACAAAGAGTACCTCATTCGCTGGCTGACCGTGGCGGTGTTGATCGGCGCGCAGGCCCTGGCCTTTGATTTCACCGCCGGTTATATCAGCATCGTCAATTTCGGATTTTGCGCTTTTTTTGGCCTGGGCGCCTACACTTCAGCCATTCTGGCCACCAAAATGGGGGTCAGTCCCTGGTTGGGCATGTTTATGGCCATAATTCCTTCAGCCGTGCTGGGATTCCTGACCGGCATACTGACTCTGCGCCTTCGAGGTATTTTCGCGGCGGTCATGGCTTGGTTTATCGGCCTGGCCCTCATGGGCATAGCCATCAAATGGGTGGCGTTGACCGAAGGCCCCTTGGGCCTCAATACTCCTCCTCTTCTGAAAACAAGCAGCAATCTCCCCTATTTCTACGTCGTTTTCACCATGATGGTGATCATTTACATAGTTCTGAACCGGGTGGTTCGTTCGCCCATGGGATTGGCCTTTCAGGCCATCGGCCAGAACATGGAAGCCGCCAGGACCTCGGGCATCAACCCCACCAGATACCGGATCATCAATTTTACCTTATCCTGCGCCTTTGCCGGCTGGTTGGGAGGATTTTACGCTCATTATTACGGAGTATTGATGCCGGACATCATGTCAACCAACAAAACGGTTGAAATCATGATCGTGGCCTATCTGGGGGGCCGGGGCAGCCTGTGGGGCGGCATGCTGGCCGCGGTGCCTTTTATCTACACCATGGAAATGGTGCGGTCCTTTTTGTCCAAATTCGCTGGTTTAAACCTGATCCTATATGGATTTTTTCTGGTTCTCATCATGATTTTCTACCCGGGAGGAGCGGCCAAGCTCTATTATTCCCTGCTCGACCGCGTCCGGAATCCGATTATCAGATGGCTGGCCAACAAAAAGAAAGCTTAATTGGACTTTGGCTTTCAGGTGCTGATGGACCTTGGCCGGCCATGGGAATCCGCAAGAAATGTTCCGGGGTTGAGGCGGCCACATTTTAGAATTTTAAAGCAGATATAATTTCTTTTTCAGTATGCTAGCCCAAGTCAGGTTCGCCATCGCCTCGGCCTGGGAACTCGACTGCTGGTCATTGATTTAGACGCGGTTCAATTTACTAGGCAAACATTGCAACTAATTAACAAAACACCAATTTTTTTGAACCACGTCTAAATCATTCTCATCGTGTTGTATTTAAGCTTCTTTTCTCAGAATGATTCAATTCGTAATCAATCGAAACAGCCATTCTCTAGGCGCTGCCATGATTTCCAGAGATAATATATAGTTTTTATTATCTAAATTAATGACCAATCATTTGGCCTCTTTATTGCTCCTAATTCTTTCATTGATAGAAAAACTTATCCCTTGCCGCCAACAAACGAGGCGCCCAACCAATACGAGGCATAACCACTAACCACTCATTCGAGTATCAGCGGAGACAACGATCATGAATCTCGATGCCAAACCAGTCCAAATCAAACCAGTGGTCATAAGTCCCGATCCGGAACAACTCCCTCAGCGGGCGCTGAGAAATAAAAATCACTGGCTGAATTCCCTCAGTCGCCAGCGAATAAACTTTGCTTCCCGCCGGCGCATCGACGACGACTTATTCGAACAACACCTGGATATTGCCACTGATTTGATAATGGTCCGAGATATGATGAAAGCAGTTTTAAAAATTTCCGATCAATCTCTGCCTGACAACGAAAAAATTACGAAGAAAACCGCGGTCATTGCCACGGTGAAAGGCGATTTTCAGGACCTTGGCAAAAACATCCTCGGCACTCTGCTCCTGGCCAATGGTTACATGGTTCACGATCTCGGTCGCGAAGTGAACCTTTCCAAGGTTATAACGACCGCCGGGAAACTCAAATCCCTGTTCAAGGAACCCACCCCCACCCCAGTTGATGGCAAGCTCGAACCGCATTCACAGTGTGTTGATTCTGAACCGCAAAACCTTGTCATTAAGGCTGAAGGGGAAACTCGTCCAACCCACTGGACCCCCATTCTGACATTCCATTGTTCAGAAAAAATTAAACAACATCTTTTTTGTGACTCCTTGTATTGCGTTTTTGTCGAGTACGCCGGCTT
>JADFXS010000103.1:0-2123 GCA_015233515.1 Deltaproteobacteria bacterium
CAAATTATTGAAGTCGTGGGCGATCCCGCCGGCCAGGGTGCCGACCGCCTCCATTTTCTGGGCTTGAAGAAATTGAGCCTGGAGCTTTTCTTTTTCTTCCTGGGTCCTCTTCCGATCGGTGATGTCCTTGGCGGAGCAGATTGCCGAATTGACTTTGCCGTCAGCGTCCTTGATCGGATTGATCGTAGTGAAATAATGCCGATCGCCGTCGGCGCGCGGCACGCGAACCTCGACTACCTGGATTTCCCCGGATTCGAAAACTTTGCTCAGGGCGGCAAAACGCTTGTCCGCCTCTTCCTGGGGAAAAACATCCCAGATGGTCTTGCCGATGATATCTTTCACAGGTTTGCCGACTTCCGAGGCAAAAGCGCGGTTGGCATAACGATATCTTCCATCCGGGTAAAAATAAAAAATCGGGTCCACGGCTTCATCCAACAGGATACGGTATTTTTCCTCGCTTTCCCTGAGTGCTTCTTCAGCCTGTTTTCGTGTGGAGACATCGAGAATACGCCATCCAGACATATAGGATTATTATTGGAATCATATTTGCACTGTCCGGTTTCATTGACCCAGCGGTACCCGCCATCCAAATGTTTTACACGATACTCCAGGGAATAAGGCGTCTTCATTTTAATGGCCGCCTTTATGTTCTGGGTCACGGCCGCTAAATCATCCGGAACAACAATGTCCGGCCAAGGAATCAAACCGCTCATGAAATCCGCGGACATTCTACCGGTCAAATTATAAACACCACCGCTCATGAGGATAACCCGAAAGGGAATTTGGGCTTCACAGCGATAAACGGCGCCGGGGATATTTTCCACCAAAGTGCGGAAATATTCTTCCTTTTGTTTCAAAGCCTCGACGAACCGGCGGTGGACATCCTGGTCGGATAGAATACTACCGATCAAAACCGTGGCCAAGGGGTAGGTCACCAACATGGGCAGGCCGATACGTTCGAGGATCCTCAAGGCGATATCCATGGGCAAGGTGAACATCAGACCGAGCATCAAGACATTAACCAACAGACCGAACACGAAAAGATGTGAAGGAGAAGAAAAATCCGTTTCCGAAGTATGACGCCTGAAATGAAAAAATACACCGGTCAGAGCCGAAGAAACAATAACCAAAACGCCGGTTAAAGTTCCAAGGCCGCCTTGGAGGATGCGACAAGTTATGGTCATGAGGCCGGCGATAGCGACAGCCGTCGGTCCAAAAAATAGTCCGCAAAGACTCAACATGACGGATCGGCCGTCAAAAATCAGACCTGAGTCTAATATCAACGGACGAAGCATTCCAATGACCGCCACGCTGCCGAAAAGCAATCCTTGAAGCATTCCGCCGATGATGGTGGCTCTTTTCCAACGATGGCCGATGAAACCGGAAACAATGCTAAGAGCGATCAGTATGGCCAAATTAGAAATCAATTCGATGATGATCATGCAGACTGCCTTGAGTGGTTTAAATTTAAAACTTGGAAGAAACCTGGAGAGAAGGTTGGGCCCGCCTCTTTCGGTTCTGGGCAATTTAGACTCAGTAAGAATTAATTTCAAGCAATAACCTTTAAATTGCCAATAGTCGATCGACTATATCCAAAGTCACATGCCACCGCCGGCTATAGTCGCTTTCATTCCACGAAAATTTATGAGATACTGCCGGCAGGTTGAATAGTTTTTTGGTAAAAAGCTCTTTTTCATTAATCCTTATCGCCGATCAATTTAGATACAGCCCAATGCCGCGGCGGTGTTTCCGAATAAAATATCGTTAAGGCAACTCGAGGAAAAGCCGGAATGCCGATAGCGAATAATGAGGTCATCATCACTGAAAACTTCGTTGATGACGACGGGTTATGGTGATCTGAAACGTCTCCGAGGTGCTGTTTTTAGAAACCGTATCTGTTTAATAATACCGACCTAGCCAAATTGGAAAATTTTTATACAAAGGAATGAAGATGAATTTCTGGCTGACACAGATGGATTATGTTTTCTTTTTTTACGGATCCGGTTTTTTCCTTTTGGCCGGCGCAACTCATACTTTAAGAAAATTGAATAAAGGCCGAATGCCCTGGGGCTGGCTATGTCTGTTCGGCTTGACTCACGGACTCAATGAATGGCTGGACATGC
>JADFXS010000103.1:2164-9251 GCA_015233515.1 Deltaproteobacteria bacterium
GCGTCTGGTTGTCTTAATAGCCTCTTTTCTTTGTTTAATCGAGTTTGGTCGAGTGGGGACCGTAACCTTACTAGGCCGCGGACCCGGGCGGCAAATCTTCCTGCCCTTGTTGGTTTTGGCCGGGCTCGGCTCCTTGCACGGGCTGCCAGGGCTCACCGCCGCCGTTCGCCATAGCCTGGGCTTGCCCGGCTGCCTATGGTCGGCTTGGGTCCTTTGGCGATACCGACAAACAGAACACCCGCAAAGTCGGGCCATCTGCGTGGCTTCCGCCGCGATTGCCCTTACGGCTTGGCTGCCGGGGTCATCGTGCCCAAAGCCGATTTCTGGCCGTCTTCCATGCTCAATACCACCTGGTTTTTAGAAACTCTGGGGTTCCCCGTTCAGTTGGTGCGAGCTATTGCGGCTTTTACCATGGGGACGATGCTCTGGTTCCATTACTTTGACGAGTATCAATCATCCTATCCGGATGCCAAGGTCGCGGGCTTTTCCTCCTGGGCTTATCAAATATCCGCCGGCATTTTCATCGTCATCCTTTGCGGCGCCTTGATGACTAACTATTGGGGAGAATACGGCCGCCAAATCGATATAAAAAAATATCAGCCACACCTGGACCTGATTCATGATGTTTTTGAAGACACCGATAACCTGGTCAAGGCCCTGGCTGGGACTGATGTTTTCAAATACATGGCCAAGGAAGAAAAACGGGATATCGAGGCCATGAATAATGTCCTGGATCGCTACAGCATGATTTTCTCCCGTTCGGTCGCCTTTTTGCTAGACGCCAAAGGTTTGGCCATCGCGTCTTCCAACCGGAAAACCTCAACCAGCCTTGTCGGACAATCCAAGGCCCAAAGCCTCTATTTTCAAAAATCCATAACCGGCGCGCCGTCACGATGCGTGACCGCCGGCGGAAAAACCAAAATACCAGGGTATTATTCCGGCTATCCGCTCTATGACGAGACGGGAAGTATTAGCGGCGTGGCCGTCATCAAAATCGAGATCAATAAATTTCTTAAAAACCCCAGAGACAAGGAATATGATTTCCTGGTCAATGAGCAAGGTATCATCCTGGCGGCCAGCTATCCTGATTTTGTGCTGAATCTTTTGTGGCCCACAAGCAAAGAGGCCGCAGAAAATAAAGTGATCGACACCCGGCAGTTATCGTCCTTACCCGGCCCGGCCCTCCTGCCCAGCCGGCCGGTACCCGGAAAATCATATAATTTCCGGGGACAAAATGTTGAGGTCTACTGGCAGGACACTTTTGTTGAAGGTTTGTCTTTCGTGGTTCTAGGACATATGCAATCCCGGAACCTCATGCGACTGCTGAGCATCCTGGTCATCATCCTGATTTGCCTATTGATAATCATTTTTTCCGTGATTCAGGTCAACACTCGCATGAATGCCGCCCGTGTGGCGGCCTCTGAAAGACGCTATCGGGAAATGTTCGAAAACAATGAGAGCGTTCAGCTTATTATCGACCCGAGCTCCGGACGAATCATCGACGCCAACGCCGCCGCCATCCTTTTTTATGGATATAATCGGGAGACTTTGCGCCAAAGAACCATGTCCGATTTCGGCTTCCCGACATCCGATGGCTTAACCGGCTCACATGCCACCGCCGGACCGAAGATAATAACAAATTTGTTCAAGCATTCCCTGGCCAATGGAGATATCCGGGATGTGGAGGTCTATTCCGGACCTATCGAGGTCGGTGGCCGAAAACTGCTTTACTCCATCATTCACGATGTCACCGCGCGACAAAAAGCCGAAAAAGCTCTTCAAGAAAGCCAGTCTTGGTTTGCTTCCATTGTCAACAGCAGCGCTGACGCTATTTTGACGGTGGACCCGTGGAGAATGATCTTGGATTGTAATTCGTCTTTTGAACGGATGTTCGGCTGGTCCCGGGAAGAACTTTTAGGCCGATCGACCGAAATACTTCACATCAACAGGGAAACTTACTTAAATTTTGGGGAGGTTGCCTATCCGACGATCGTTCAAAAAGGTTCCTGGCAAGGCGACTGGATCGTCCGCCGGAAAGACGGCTCAGAGAACCCGGTGGAAGTGGTCATGTCCGAACAAAGGTTGCCCGATGGAAGATTGCTTGGTTTCTTGTCCGTGATGCGCGATATCACCAAACGCAAGCAGACCGAGGAGGCGCTGCAGAAGGAACTCGGCAACCTGCAATCGGTCCTGGCCTCATCTCCCGTGGGAATGCTGGTCTTTGATCATAATGAGGAAATCATCTTTGCCAATCAGGCCGCCGAAAAGATGTTCAAGAAACCCTTGGCGGAGATGCAGGGGCGAAGATGCGGGGATTTCATCACCTGCCCTAACCGCCATGAGGATCCTCGCGGGTGCGGCAACTCGACAAGTTGCCCCGACTGTTCTCTAGCCAAGGCCTTGAAGAACGCCTTGTCGGCGTATTCGAACATTGACGGGGAGCAAGGTGAAGCTTTAGTCAAGACGGAATGCTTTCCCGAAGTCATGTGGCTCAGCTACAAAGTCAAGCCGATAGAACTCAGCGGAACCAGAAGCGCCATCATGGCCCTGGACGATATAACCGAACGAAAGCTGGCGGAAGAAAAACTACGAGAGCTCAACCGAGACCTCGACGAGCAAACCACCAGATCCAACGCTCTGGCGGAAATGGCTCAAACCGCGAATATAGCCAAGAGCGAATTTTTGGCAAATATGAGCCACGAGATACGCACCCCCATGAACGGGGTGATTGGCATGACCGGCTTGCTCATGGATACGGAACTGACCGGCGAGCAACGTCAATACGCGGAGGTAATCCTCACCAGCGGCGAAGCACTGCTTTCGCTGATCAACGATATTCTGGATTTTTCCAAGATAGAGGCCAAAAGGCTGGATTTGGAAATCCTGGACTTCGATCTGCGCACTACCGTGGAAAATACGACCGAAGTGCTCGCGATCAAGGCTCAGGAAAAGGGACTGGAGCTGATCGGATTAGTGGACCCCGAAGTCCCCTCACTCTTAAGGGGTGATCCGGGTCGACTGCGCCAGATTCTACTGAATCTAGGCGGCAACGCCATCAAGTTTACCAGTCAGGGGTCGGTAGTCATCCGCGGCGGTCTCGAAGCGGAAAACGAACACAACGTAACGGTCCTCTTCGAAATAACCGATACCGGTATCGGCATCCCGGCCGACAAGCATGACATCCTTTTTTCCCCATTTACTCAGGTTGACGGCTCGACGGCCCGTAAATACGGCGGCACCGGTCTGGGGCTGGCGATCTCCAAACATCTGGTCGAACTGCTCGGCGGGACCATCGGTCTCGAGAGCGAAGAAGGCAAAGGCTCAACTTTCTGGTTCACGGCGGTATTTGAAAAACAACCGGACGGACGGACGATCGAACCTTCACCTTTGGCCGACTTGACCGGAGTGAGAATCCTGATAGTCGATGATCACGAGATCAACCGTCTGCTAGTGGCGACCTTGCTCCAAAGTTGGGGCTGCCGCTGGAGCGAAGCGGCCAACGGTGAGAAAGCTCTGGCTATGCTGCATAAAGCTGAAGAGGACGGCGACCCCTATCGCATAGCCCTCCTCGACATGCACATGCCGGACATAAACGGCCTGGAACTGGCTCATAAGATCAAAAATGATCCGCGGTTAAATCCTACTTTGCTTATCATGCTCACATCCTTGGGAGAACGAGGCGATGCGGCAAGGTTGGAGCGGGCCGGCTTTGCCGGGTATCTTAAAAAACCGTTGCGCCAGGCGCAACTGCGCGACTGCCTGGCCATGGTCCTAGGTCGAGCGGTGACGTCGAGTCAGGGAATGTCTCCCAGATTGATCACTCGTCATACGATAACTGAAGGACGAAAAAGCCGACTGCGAATTTTGCTGGCCGAGGATAATCATACCAACCAAATAGTCGCTCTGAGTATATTAAAAAAGCTAGGCTACCATGCCGACGCCGTAGCCAACGGCCTGGAGGCCGTCAAAGCTCTTGAGATGATACCTTATGACTTGGTCTTGATGGACTTACAGATGCCCGAAATGGATGGTATCGAGGCGACCGTCCAAATTCGCCATCCCGAGTCCACGGTTCTAAATCATGAAATTCCCATCATCGCCCTGACCGCCCATGCCATTCAGCGCGAAATTTCCAAATGTTTGGCCGCCGGAATGAACGACTACCTGTCCAAGCCTATTTCCCCGCAAGGCCTGGCGGACATGCTGGAGAAATGGCTCTGGAAGAATGGCGAAAACGGTAAAATAATTCATGAGAACAATTTCGTCTTGGGAGAATCCTTGACCTTGGATCGTAGTTCTCCGTTTTTCTTTAATAAGGCTGTTTTACTTAAAATGGTGATGGGTGACCAAAATCTGGCGATGGATTTGATCAGGATTTTCCTCCAAGACATCCCCCTTCGTCTGGAAGAATTAAAAAAGTTGATAGATGCAGGGGATTTGCCGGGCGTTCTGTCAAAGCTTCACAACATAAAAGGCGCCGCCGCCAATCTTTGCTTCGAAACCCTGCGGGATGAGGCGATAAAGATGGAAAACGCCGGCCAGGCCGGTGATTTGGCCGGTCTGAAAGCCAACATTCCACATTTACAGGAAATATTCGAACAATTCCGAGATGCGATGGAAAAGGAAATCTGAAATCGGAGGTAATCGCAAAATTGTCCTTTTGGCCCAACTCTTTGTCGGGCTCAATTTTGAAGTCCTCAAAATACGTCAGTATTCCTCCGGCTTCAAAATATCGCCCTCCTCAATCTGGACCAAAATCCCTAATTTTGCAATTACCCCATCGAACTGAGATTGAGTGGTGCCATCCGGTTCCCAAGCTGGAGCTTGGGAACCGGGGGTCATCGACTAAAAGCCTATGAGAATGTTATCTGGTGACAGGATTTTAATTCTCAATCCCGGTTTTCCGGATTCGGGTGGAGCATAATTTTTATGGATTCGCGCCGGTAAGCTATGGCCAGGGCCTGGCCGATCTCGCGCAGGGAAAACTCGTGGGTGATGAGCGGCTCGACCCTGACACGGCCGGAAGCCACCAAATCGACGCAAGCCTGAAAATCCAGCCATGTGTAACAGATGCTGCCGGTAATCGTGATTTCCCGGCGCACTATATCCCCGATCGAAAAAGAGCTCGGCTGGTGAAATATACCCGCCAGGCTAAGCCGGCCGGCCTTGCGGACGCAGGCCAGACAGGGTTCGATGACCGCGGCGGCGCCCGTGGCTTCAATGACTACATCCGCCATGCGCCCGTGTGTAAAATCCCGGACTACGGCGACCGTATCTTGTTCCGAACCGTCAATGGTAATATCGGCGCCCAGTTCCCCGGCCAGTTCCAATCGGCGCTTGTCACCGTTAGCCCCCACGACCGCCACCCGGCGGGCGCCTTCGGCCCGCGCGATCTGCAGAGCATAAAGCCCGATCGGTCCCGGCCCGAAAATCACGACATCATCATCGCTGGTGATCCGGGCCTTGCGGACCGGGCGAAAAGCCGAGGCAATGGGGTCGATCGCGGCGCCCTGGTTAAAACTGAGGCCCACCGGTAAGGCGTGCAGAGTTTTTTCCGGCGCTACAACATATTCGGCAAAGGCGCCGTCAACATGGATTCCGAGTTCATAGATATTATCGCAAAGTGATTCCAATCCCATCCGACAATATTCACATTCCCCACAATGAACGACCAAGCCGGGAACGACCTTGTCCCCCACCCGGAATTTCTTGACGTCTCGGCCGGTTTTAACGATGACCCCGGCGAATTCATGACCGGGAATCAATGGATAAACGACTTTTCGAATACCCTTGAATATCGGAATGTCGCTACCGCAGATACCTACCGCTTCAACCCGGATCAAGACTTCGTCCGATCGTGGTTCCGGGATCGGCGTCTCCTTAAAACAAAAATCCACATCTTGCCGTTCTTTTACTACTGCCCACATGGCTCTAGCCTGACTCCTTCACTACGGGTTTTCAGCCCGCCCTTAAATTAAACACACCGCCGTTTTGAAAGTTTGCTCCAGAAGTGTGAACAACTCTGTATTATCGAGATAAGGTGTCAAACCCCCATGCTCATCGTTTCAGGCAAAGTACTCCCGCCGTCGATGACAATCTGGGTCCCGGTGATATAGCTCGCTTCGTCCGAGGATAAAAAGGCGGCCAACTCCCCAATCTCTTCCGGCCGTCCCAAGCGGCCCAGGGGTATGTTGACGGCGATACCGGCGATGACGCTTTCCGGGTCGTTCGGGTTGGACTCATGGGCGCTGTGTTCCACCATGGGCGTACGGATATAGCCGGGACAGATGGCGTTGACGTTGATACCATCCTCAGCCAATTCCCTGGCCAGGGATTTAGTCAGCCCGATGAGCGCGGCTTTTGATGTGGCATAGGCGCTCATACCCTTGTCGACCACCATCGGTCCGGTCACCGACGACAGGATGACGATCTTACCGTAATGCTGCCTCTGCATGAACGGAACCAGGGCTTGGGTGCAGTTCCACACCCCGAGGATGTTCACATTAAAATGAAAATCCCGCATTTTATCGTCCGTGTTAACGAACCGGGACATTCGGGCGACCCCGGCGTTATTGCAAAGGATATCCACTCGGCCGTACATCGCGACAGCGGCCTCGGCCGCTTCTCGACACTGTTCGTACTGGGTTACGTCCACTTGGCGGGCGGTAACCTGCAAGCCTTTGGCAATCAGGGCTTCGGCGGTGGCAAAAACGCGTTCCGAAACGTCCCACAACACGACGCGGGCTCCGTGCCGAGCCATGACGCGGGCGATGCCTTCACCGTTTCCCATCGCCGCGCCGGTGACGACGGCGATACGACCGTCCAATTTTCCCATTTTTATTGCTCTCCTGTGTTCCTGGAGTCCGCTTGGACGATTACATGCCCAGGTAGGCTTTTTTGATGGCCGGGTTGTTCAAGAGTTCCTGGCCGGTGCCCTGTAAAACGATCCGTCCGTTTTCCAGCACATATCCGCGATCGCAGATGCTCAGGGAGTGTTTGATATTCTGCTCCACCAGCAGCAGCGGGATATTCGGCTCCCTGACCTTGGGAATGATCTTGAAGACTTCCTTGACCAGAATCGGGGCCA